>NZ_LAVM01000020.1:0-75402 GCF_001083815.1 Nocardiopsis sp. SBT366
GGCTCGGAGATGTGTATAAGAGACAGCGTCAACGGTCTGCCCACCGACGACTCCAGCACGAGCACGGTCACGGCGCGGACCAGGCCCTCAGCCGATCGCGTCCAGGGTGATCGTGCCGTTGTCGGTCCGCGCCGTGACCGTGCTCGTGCTGGAGTCGTCGGTGGGCAGACCGTTGACGACCTCGCCGTTGTCCGAGGTCTCGAATACCGCGTAGGGCCCGCCGGGCATCGCGACCGTCGCGGTCCCGTTGTTGGTGCTCACCTCCACCTCCGTGGGCGCCTCGCTGAAGACGGCGTCGATGCTGCCGTTGTCGGTGGCGGCGCTGACGGAGTCCGAGCCGATCTCGCTGAGGTTCATGTCGCCGTTGTCGGAGGTCAGGGTGAGCGGACCGGTGACGTTCGCGACGTCGACCGTCCCGTTGGCCGAGGTGACCTCGAGGGGGGCGGTGAAACCGGACACGGACACGGTGCCGTTGTCGGTGTCCACGGCCAGCGCGGTGTCGGCCGGGACGAACACCTGGTATCTGACCCGGCAGTTGGAGACGGTGCCGCACGTCATCTCCAAGGAGAGGGTGTCCCCGGTCAGCTCCCAGTCCCCGCCGGCGTCGCCCGTGTCCTGGCGGACCACCCTGACCTGGTCGGTGTCGTGGGGGACGACCTCCAGGGAGGCGTTGTCGACCTCGACGATGAGGAGTTCGGGAACGTCGTCGTAGCTCTTCTCCTCAGCGTCGCCGAGCTCGGCGGGCTGACCGCACGCCGTGAGCAGCCCCAGGGCGAGGAGGGCCCCGCCTGTGGCGAGCGCGACGCGGGCGATGGGCGGGTTCATGGGGTCTCCTCGTGTTCGGCGCGGGCCGCGAACCCGGCCAGGGTGGCGATCAGGGTGTCCTCGACGGCCCGCGCGTCCACGGCCTCGGGGTCGGCCAGGTGTTCCATGGACAGTCCGATGGTGAGGCAGTGCAGGGCCAGGGCGACGGTCTCGGCAGGGGCTGTGAGCCGGACCCTGTGCCGCTCGGTGAGTTCGTTGACCAGCTCGGTCAGCGTCTCACGCTGGGAGCGGCGCATCCGGGTCACGGCGACCGCGGTGGGGCCGTGGCGGGTGGCGTGCGCGGCGAACTCCAGCCCGAGGCGGCCTCGCTGGGTGTCCTCGGTGACGCGCCGGGCGATCGTCCGAGCGATCCCGACCAACGCTTCCTCGGCTGCCGCGGACCGTTCCAGGACAGCAGCGGTGGTGAACTGGTGCTCGGAGCGATCGCTGAGCACGGCGGCGAAGAGGTCCTGCTTGCCGCCGAAGTTGGAGTAGACGGCCCCCTTGGTGAACCCGGCCGCGCGTGCCACGTCCTCCAGGCGGCTCTCGGCGTACCCGTGCTCGGCGAACACGCGCGCGGCGGCGGCGAGCAGTCGGCTGCGCACCTGCGCGCGGGGCACACGGGGGATGGGTTCCGGTGGGCCGTCCATGGGGGCGAACCTAACATACCCGCCGGTACCGGAAACCCGCTGGTATCGGGGTGTCCGGACACCAAGGGACGGGGCCCGTGGTCGACGGGCCCCGTCCGTTCACTCTGCGGGATCTACTCCGTGTCGTAGACGCGGACGTAGTCCACGACCATCTCCTGCGGGAGCTGGGTGGAGTCGTCCGGGTAGCCGGGCCACTCGCCACCCACGGCGACGTTGAGGATCATGAAGAACTCCTGGTCGAACACCCAGTCACCGCTCACGTCGGCGGGGGTGACGGTGTTGAAGGGGACGTCGTCGACCGACCAGGTGATGGACTCTGGGGTCCAGTCCACCGCGTACACGTGGAAGTCGTCGGGGAACGCCCCGCCGTCCGGGTGGTCGTAGGAGGCGCCCACGCCCCCGCCGCCGGAGTAACCGGGACCGTGCACGGTGCCGTGGACGGTGCCGGGCTCGCTGCCGATGTGCTCCATGATGTCGATCTCGCCCGAGTCCGGCCACGGGGTGTCCGGGAAGTCGGACCCCAGCATCCAGAAGGCGGGCCAGACGCCCTGGCTGGTCGGCACCTTGATCCTGGCCTCGATGCGGCCGTAGGCGTGCTCGACGTTGTTCTGGGTGGTCATCCGCGCGGAGGTGTAGCCGCCGTCGGCTTCCTGGCGCGCGGTGATGACGAGGTTGCCCTCGCCGTCCAGGGCGGAGTTGTCCCGGCTGGTGGTGTAGTTCTGGAGCTCCTGGTTGCCCCACCCGTGGTCGCCGGTCTCGTGGTTCCAGTTCGCGGGGTCGGGGGCGTCGCCTGCCGCGCCGTCGAACTCGTCGGACCAGACCAGCGCGGCCTGTGAGGTGTCGGTGGAGGTCAGTTCGCTGTTGTCGGTCACGTCGCTTCCGGTCCAGGTCAGGGCGGTGACGGTGAGAGCGAAGGCGGCTCCCAGTCCCACCGTGGTGGTGATGGTGCGGCGCGCGGTGCCGCGGCTTCGGGGGCTCGTGGCCGGTCGGTGGCCCATGGTGGTTCTCCAGGGGGGTCAGGGGCGGTGCCGGACCCCGGGCACGCGCGGGCTAGCGGGTCTCGCGCGGGTTCGAGGGGCTCGGCGCACTCTGCTGAATGAGTGTTAAGCGACTGTACGGTCGCGCTCCGTGTTGTTACAAGGGGGTGTCCGAAAGAATTCGGGAACGCTCCCAAGTGAGGCTCGGGCGCTGACCGCAGGGAGCCGCGTCGCGAGGGTCCGGCGGGGCGTCTGGGAGTGCGGGTGGGTTCGGGGTCGCCCCGCCGTCGAGCGCACCGCCCGGCCAGCAGGCCCGTTCGGGGCCGGTTTCGGGCTCCGTTGTGCCCTCAGGCCCCCCAAAAATAATTAATTAGTATTTATTGTTGACGTTACCTGGATCACTCTGACATTCTCGACTCCAGTCGAAGTGGCTGTTCACGCAGGTCAAACGCGTGTGCCCAACGCCAAGGAGTAGGCCCATGGTCAGGCGACCACCACCCCCGACGAGCCGAGCGCTCGTGTCCCTCGCCGCCGCCCTGTGTGTGCTGGTTCTCGCCGGATGCGGCGCGCGACTGGGAGAGGACGGCCGTATCGGCGTCGTCTACATGGACGCCCAGGGCTTCTACGCGGGAGTCCGGCAGGGGATGCAGAACCACGCAGAGAACTCCGGACGCGAACTCCAGCTGCTGGAGCTCAACGCCCGCGGAGACGCCTCCGAGGAGAGCACCTTCGTCGACGTCGCCTCCTCCGCCGACGTCGACGTCCTGGTCCTGTCCCCGGTCTCGGCCACCGCCTCCATCCCGGCCCTGCGCCTGGCACACGAGAGCGGCATACCCGTCGTCTGCTACAACACCTGCATCGAGGACGAGGCCGCCCGGGAGTACGTGACCTCCTACATCCTGGGGGACCCCCACGAGTTCGGCCGTCAGCTCGGCGACGCGGCGGCGGAGCACTTCGAGGGCGAGGGCGTGCACGACCCGCAGATCGCCGTCCTGAACTGCGAGTTCGTCGAGGTCTGCGTCCAGCGCCGCGAGGGGTTCGAGGAAGCACTCTTCGCCCGCCTGCCCGACGCCCGGATCGTGGCCAACCAGGAGGGCGCCACCATTGACGAGGCCGTCGACGTGGGCGAACGGCTCCTGACCGCCCACCCCGACCTGGACGCCTTCTACGGCGAGGCGGGCGGCGCGACGATGGGCGCGGTCCGAGCCGTCAGCAACCGGGGCCGCGTCGGGGACGTCGTGGTCTTCGGCAGCGACATGTCCACGGACGCGGCCCGGGCCCTGGCCGACCACCGCGTCCTCAAGGCCAACGTCGACATCTCCGGCACCGCCGTCGGACTCCTCGCGGGAGAGACCGTCGAGCGCATCATCGCGGGGGAGGAACTTGAGGAGTTCGTGACCCCGGCCCCCGTCGACCTCTACACCACGCCCGAGCACGGCGAGGAGTGGCTGGAGGAACACCCGGACGGCATCCCGTGACCGGCCTCCGAATCCCGCGAACGCCCGCCGTCCCACCTGTGGAGCACCCATGAGTGACATCTGCGCCGACACCGCGGCTCCCGACACCGAAGTCGTGGCCCGCGTCCGCGGCGCCACCAAGAGCTACCCCGGAGTCACCGCGCTCGACCACGCCGACTTCGAGATCCGCGCCGGAGAGGTCCGGGCGCTCCTCGGGCGCAACGGCGCGGGCAAGTCCACCCTGATCCGTCTGCTGGCCGGCGTCGAGACGCCCGACGAGGGCCGGATCGAACTCGGCGGCGTCCCGTTCGACGGCGGGGGTGTCCGGCGTGCCACCGAACTCGGAGTCGGAACCGTCTACCAGGAGCTCAGCCTGGTGCCGGAACTCTCGGCCGCCGAGAACCTCTACCTCGGCTCCTGGCCGACGGGCGGTGGCCGCGTCGACTACGCCGCGATGCGCGCCGGCGCGAAGGAGATCTTCGGCGAACTCGGCGTCGACATCGCCTCCGACACCCGGGTCGGGGAACTGCCCCTGGCCCAGCAACAGCTCGTCGAGATCGCGCGGGCCTTCCTGGCGCGGCCCCGCCTGCTGATCCTGGACGAACCGACCAGCGCGCTGGCGGCGGCCGAGGCCGAGGCCGTCCTGGACGCCGTCACACGCGTGGCCTCACACGGGGTCGGCGTCATCTACGTCAGCCACCGGTTGGAGGAGATCCGCCGCGTCGCCGACTCCGTCACCGTCATGCGTGACGGCGCGGTCGTGGAGACGGTGCCCGTCCGGGGCGCCACCACCGGCCGCATCGTCTCCCTGATGCTCGGCGACGGGGGCGAGCGGGCACAGTCCCCCGCGGTGCGGACCACCGCGGCCAAGGGACCCCCGCTGCTGTCGGTTCGCGACCTGTCGGTTCCACCCAAGATCGAGAAGGTCTCCTTCGACCTCCACCAAGGGGAGGTCCTCGGGCTCGGCGGGCTGATGGGGTCGGGCCGCACCGAACTCCTTCGGGCGCTGGCCGGTTTCACCCCGGCCCAGGGCGTCGTCGAGGTCGACGGCACCGCGGTGACCCGACCGACCCCGCACGAGATGCGTCGCCTGGGCGTGGGCATCACACCCGAGGACCGCAAGGGAGAGGGCGTGGTCCCTCTCCTGGGTGTCTCGGAGAACATGGTCATGAGCTGGTTCGGAGGGGCGTCCAGGGCGGGAACGGTACTCCCCTCACGTGTGTCCTCCCTCGGGCGCGCGCTCATCGAGCGGTTGTCCATCAAGGCGGCCGCGCCCGACACTCCGATCGTCAACCTGAGCGGCGGCAACCAGCAGAAGGCCGTCATCGGCCGCTGGTTGCACGCGGGGAGCCGCATCCTGCTCCTCGACGAGCCCACCCGCGGTGTGGACGTGGAGGCCAAGGCCCAGATCTACGGCATCGTGCGCGAACTCGCCCAACAGGGCGCGGCGGTCCTGTTCGTCTCCAGTGAGCTGGAGGAACTGCCGCTCGTGTGCGACCGCGTTCTGGCCCTGCGCGGAGGACGCCTCGAGGGCGAGTTCTCCGGCGACGACATCACCCTGGACAACATCATGGCCGCCGCGATGGCGGCGTGAACGGCGAGGTAGGAATGACCACCACCACCAAGGTCACCGGCGAGGCGGTCTCCGCCCGCGGCGACTTCATCGGCCGCTACGGCCACCGTCTCAACGAGATCGGCCTCCTGGCCGCCATCCTCATCCTCTACGTCGGTCTCGGCCTGTCGGCCTCCGGCTTCCTGAGCCTGGACAACCAGCTCGGCCTCCTGCGCAACGCGGCGACGATCGGCATCGCCGCATGGGGCGTCACCCTGGTGATCATCGCCGGTGAGATCGACATCAGCATCGGCCCGGCCGTGGCCTTCGCCTCGGTCATCGTCGCCACGGGTGCCACGGAGTGGAATCTCGGAGTGATCGGCGCCATCCTGCTCACCCTGGCCATGGGTGTGCTCTGGGGTGGCCTCGCCGGGTGGCTCAGAGCCCGGTTCAACGTGCCCTCCTTCATCACCACGCTGGGCCTGTGGAGCGTGCTCGGCGGTTTGGCGCTCTACATGACCGACGCGCTGCCAGTGCCCCTCCCCGAGAGCGCGCTGCTCGACGTGCTCGGCGGCTCCGTCATGGGCGTGCCCACCGCCGCGATCGTCATGCTCGTCCTCTTCGCGGTCTTCGCCTACGTCGCCAAGTACACCGCCTACGGGCGCTCCGTCTACGCCACCGGTGGCAACGCCGCCGCCGCGCAGCTCGCGGGCATCAACGTGGCTCGGGTACGCGTCCTGCTGTTCGCCACCACCGGCCTGCTGTCCGCCATCACCGGTGTGCTGCTCGCGGCTCGTCTCGGCTCGGGGAACGGCGGCGCCGCCTCGGGACTGGAGTTCGACGTCATCGCCGCCGTGGTGATCGGAGGGACGGCGCTCGCGGGTGGGCGCGGATCGCTGGTCGGCACCCTCCTCGGAGTCGTCTTCATCACCGTGATCGCCAACGGGCTGGTGCTGCTCGGCGTCAACTCCTTCTTCCAGGACGTGGTCCGCGGCCTCATCATCGTGGGGGCCGTCCTCATCAACGTCATCATCAGCAGGCGCAGCGCGGCCAACCGGCTCGCCTAGACCGAACAGGGGGACACCACCATGAACGCAACCGCCTTCGGCACTGCGCCGCCCGCCACCATGCGCGGGGTGAGGCTTCCCGGCGACTCCACCGCGGTCGTCGACACACTCCCCGTGCCGGAACCGGGGCCGGGCCAGGTTCTCCTGAGAGTGGGCGCCTCCGGGATCTGCGGCAGCGACATCGGGTTCATCTACCACGAGCACAGGACGCACCGGGGGATCGACGGCCCCGCCTACCGCGGGGTCGTCGCCGGACACGAGCCCTCGGGAACGGTCGTACAGGCGGGTCCCGGGTGTCGCAGGTTCGGTCCCGGCGACCGGGTCATCGTCTACCACATCGCGGGATGCGGGCTGTGTGACAACTGCCGCCGCGGCTACATGATCAGCTGTACGGACCCCGGTCGGGCCTCCTACGGCTGGCAGCGCGACGGAGGCCACGCCGAGTACCTGCTGGCGGAGGAGTCCACCTGTGTCCCCCTGCCCGACGAGCTCTCCTTCGTGGACGGCGCGCTCATCGCCTGTGGCTTCGGCACGGCGTACGAGGGGCTGCGGCGCATCGGAGTCAACGGTGACGGCGACCTGCTGGTCGTGGGTCTGGGCCCGGTCGGGCTCGCGGCGGGCATGATCGGCCGCGGCATGGGCGCGGCCCGCGTCATCGGGGTCGAACCCAACGGCAGGCGCCGGGACTGGGCCGCCACTCTGGACGTGTTCGACGCCCTGGCCTCCCCGGAGGAGGCGGCCGAGGAGATCGGCCGGGTCACCTCCGGCCGGGGCGCCGCGACGGTCATCGACTGCTCGGGATCGCGCGCGGGCCGCTCACTGGCGCTGGAACACGCGGCGGAGTGGGGGAGGGTCTCGCTGGTCGGCGAGGGAGGCACCCTGGAGACCGAGGTGTCCGACACCCTCCTGCACAAGCAGCTCACGCTGTACGCCTCCTGGGTCACGTCGCTGCCCGCCATGGCCGAACTGTCGGTGAACCTGGTCCGGTGGGGGGTCTCGCCCGAGCGCGTGGTCTCCGACCGCTTCGACCTCGCCGACGCCGACACCGCGTACCGGCTGGCCGCGGGAGAGAGCCGGGGCAAGGTGTGCCTGGTGAACCGGGAGGAGGGGTGAGCGCCCGCGTCCGCGTCCGGCGCGAGGGCTCGGAGGCACACGAGCTGATCGTCCTCGACAACGGGGTGGTGCGAGTCGTCGCGGCGCCCGGTCTGGGCGGCCGGGTGCTGTCCGTGCGCCACCGTGACCGGGAGCACCTGTACCGAAACGGCAGTCTGCTGGGCGAGGACCTTCGCCCGGTGGAGGGGGTGTCGCTCGGACCGGTCGACGGACCGATGAGCGCCTGGAACAACGTCGGCGGAGACAAGACCTGGCCCGCGCCGCAGGGGTGGGACGGGCCCGGACAGTGGGCCGGTCCGCCCGATCCCGTCCTGGACTCGGGCGCCTACGGGGTCCGGCTCGAGGACGGCCCGGCAGGCTCCGTCGTGCTCACCCTCACCAGCGGGGACGATCCGAGGTCCGGTCTGCGCCTGTCCCGTCGGCTCACCATGGAACCCGGGGCCGCCGGGTACCGGTTGGACCTGGAGGCGTTCAACGCCTCCACGACGGACCGCCGGTGGGCGCTGTGGAACGTGACCCAGATCGACGGGGCCGGATCCACGGGCGAGGCCACCGACGGTGTCTTCGTGGGAGTCGGGGGCGAGGGCCCGCACACGGTGCCGATCGTCTCGGGCAACGGCTACCCGCGGGTCGTGGAGCACACGCGCGCCGCTCTGCGGGTGCCGCCACAGGAAGTGGTCGGCAAGGTCGGCTTCCCCACCGCCTCCGGCTGGTTGGCCAACGTGGGGGCCGCGGGCACCCTCACCCAGCGCTTCGACGTGACCGAGGGGGCCGACTACCCGGACGCGGGGTCCCCGGCCGAGGTCTGGCTCGAGGCCCCGGTGAGCCGACCACTGGAGCACCTGGGCGGCCTGTGCCCGGTGGACCGCGTGATCGAGGTCGAGGCACTGGGACCCCTCACCGACCTGGCCCCCGGGGAACGGGTGAGCCTGGGGATCGACTTCGGCTTCGGTGTGGGCCGGGAGCCCGTATCCGAGGTCACGGCCGACGGCTTCTGGAGCGAGCGACCCCACTGGGACGGTCGCGGGCCCGAGGGTCCGCGGCTGGTCGGCTCGTTCACCTCCACACGGCACGGCGCACTGGTCCACCGCCGGTCCGGGCGCACCGTCGCACGGGCCGCACCGGGTGAACCGACCAGGTTCGCCGTTCCGGTTCCGGAGGCCGACCCACGTACCGACCCCGACGTCGTGTTCACGGCGGCGCGGCCGTGACCGAACCGCGGACCGACTCCTCCGTGACGCCCCTACCAACTGATGGAAGAGACATGACGAACACCAGGCACGAGGGAACCACGGCCGTGGTCACCGGAGCGGCCCAGGGAATCGGTGAGGCCACCGCCCGACGCCTGGCGGCGCAGGGCGCCTCGGTGGTGCTCACCGACCTGTCGCCCCGTGTGGAGGAGGCCGCCGAACGCATCCGCGCTGAGGGCGGACGCGCCCTGGCGATCGTGGCGGACGTGAGCGACGAGGGCTCGTGGGAGCGTGTGGTGGAGCGGACCCGCGCCACCTTCGGTCCCGTGGGGATCCTTGTCTCCAACGCCTACACCTTCGAACAGGCGCCCGCCCACGAGACCTCGCTCGCCTCCTGGGAGCGCCAGATCGGCGTCAACCTCACCGGCGCGTTCCTGGGCGTGCGCGCCTGCCTGGACGACCTGACCGCCTGTGGTGGCAGCGTCGTCATCGCGTCCTCGGTCCATGCCTGGTTCGGGCTGCCCGGCCGCCCGGCCTACGCCACCAGCAAGGGCGGACTGACCGCCCTGACCCGCCAGCTCGCAGTCGAGTACGGTCCGCGCGTGCGGGTCAACTGCGTGCTGCCCGGCCCGGTCCTCACCGCTGCCTGGGAGGGCGTGGGCGAGGAGGACCGCCGCGCCAGTGTCGCCCAGACCGCCGCCGGTCGTTTCGGCGATCCCGACGAGGTCGCGTCCGTCATCTCCTTCCTCGCATCCTCCGAGGCCTCCTACGTCACGGGGGCGAGCCTTCCGGTCGACGGAGGGTGGAGTATCTACAAGGCGTCGTCGTGACCGGGCGCCTGGAACGGAGGACATGATGTCGGCCTATTCGGGGCGCGGTGTGCACGGCCAGACGGTGCGATTGCTCGGTGAACGGGTCCTCGCCGGGGAGTTCGCGGAGGGACGGACCATCGACCTGGCCGAGCTCAGCGAGGAACTCGACCTGAGTCTGACGGCCCTGCGCGAGGCGATCAAGGTGCTCGCGGCGAAGGGGCTGGTGGGCTCACGCCAGAAGAAGGGCACCTTCGTGCGCCCTCGCGGCGACTGGAACCTGCTCGACCCTGACGTGGTCCGTTGGCAGGTGGCGGCGGGCGCCGGTGACGTCTTCTTCCGGGATCTGGCCGAGCTGCGCGACGCCCTCGAACCCGCCGCCGCCCTGCTCGCGGCGCGGCGGCGTGAGGACGACGACGTCGCCGAACTGCGGGCCGCGCTCGGCGAGATCGCCGACACCGTGGACGGCCAGGCCGAGGACGCCATCCGGGCCGACCTGCGCTGGCACCGCGCGTTGTTGGCGGCCACACACAACGAGCTGTTCACCCGCACCGACGTCTTCTTCTCCGCGGGGCTCTCCGAACGCGACCGCCTGGTCCACGAAGGCGACCACGACGACCCGGTGCCCAGCCACCAGGCGGTCACCGAGGCCATCGCGGCCGGAGACCCCCTCGCCGCCGAGACCGCCATGCGCTCCCTGCTGACACAGGCCAGGCAGGACCTGCTCCGCGTCACCGAAAACGACGTGCCCGAAGACAGTTTGGAGAGACCCGAGTGAAAATCACCCGTATTGAGACCTTCCTGGTCCCGCCCCGGTGGCTGATGTGCCGGGTGGAGACCGACGAGGGGATCGTCGGCTGGGGCGAGCCGGTGGTCGAGGGGCGGGCGGAGACCGTGCGGGCGGCGGTGGAGGAGCTGTCCGAACTCCTCCTGGGCCAGGACCCCGCCCCCATCGAGCACCATTGGCAGCGTCTGACCAAGGGCGGTTTCTACCGGGGCGGTCCCGTGCTGTCCAGCGCGGTCGCCGGGCTCGACCAGGCCCTGTGGGACATCGCGGGCAAGAGCCTGGGCGTGCCCGTGCACCGCCTCCTCGGCGGCCCCGTCCGCGACAAGGTCAGGGTCTACGGTTGGGTCGGCGGCGACGACCCGGCCGAACTGGTCGACAGGGTCAGCGCGCGGGTGGAGACCGGTCTGACAGCGGTGAAGATGAACGGCTCCGGGGTGATGGGGCGCTCGGCGACCGTGCGCGAGATCGACGGGATCGTGGACCGGCTGGCGAGTGTGCGCGAGGTGCTCGGCCCGGACCGGGACGTGGCGGTGGACTTCCACGGCCGCTTCAACGCGGCCACGGCCCGTCGGGTCCTGCCCCTGCTGGAGCCGCTGCGCCCCATGTTCGTGGAGGAGCCCGTGCTCCCCGAGTACGGTCACCTGCTCGGCGACGTCGTGCGGAGCAGCCCCGTGCCCATCGCCACCGGCGAGCGCCTGTTCAGCCGGACCGACTTCCTGCCCGCCCTCCAGGCGGGCATCTCGGTGGCCCAGCCGGACCTCTCGCACGCGGGAGGGATCTCGGAGGTCCGCAGGATCGCCTCCCTGGCCGAAACCTACGACGTCCTTCTCGCCCCGCACTGCCCGCTCGGTCCGCTGGCCCTGGCGGCCAGCCTTCAGGTCGCCTTCGCCACCCCCAACTTCCTCATCCAGGAACAGAGCATCGGCATCCACTACAACCAGGACGCCGAACTGCTGGACTACGTCCTGGACGCCGAGGTCTTCGCCTTCCCCGACGGGCACATCCATCGGACCGACGCCCCGGGGCTGGGCGTGGAGGTCGACGAGGACGCCGTGCGCCGCGCGGACCGCAGGGGCCACCGCTGGCGGTCGCCCGTGTGGAGCCACGAGGACGGATCGTTCGCGGAGTGGTGATGAGGGAGAAGATGACACGCGTGTCGAGAGAACCGTGGAGCGCGGACCGCTTCGAACTGGGAGAGGGGCTGCGCCGACACGGTCGGCACCTGCTCATGGTGGACATCCTCACCGGGAGGCTCCTGCGCCTGGACCCGGGCTCGCCCGGTCCGGCCGAGGTCGTACTCTCCCTGGACGCGCCGCTGGGGGCGGTCGCCCCCGTGCTGGACCGTCCGGACTCCTACGTCGCGGCCGTCGGAACCGGGGTCGCCGTGGTCTCCGCGAACGGCGGTGTGGAGTGGCTGGCCAGGCCGGAGGACGGCGCGGCCGCGCCGATGCGGATGAACGACGGTTCCTGCGATCCGTCGGGCAGGTTCTGGGCCGGGTCGATGGCCTACGACGGTACCCGGGGCGCCGGTTCCGTCTACCGCGCCGACCCCGATGGCGGATTCACCCGTGTCCTGGAGGGCTACACCGTTCCCAACGGCCCGGCCTTCAGCGCCGACGGTTCCCGCATGTACCTGGCGGACAGCGCCGACGGGCGTATCGACGTCCACGACGTGTCCCCTGGAGGAGAACCCGGGGCTCGGGCGGTCTTCGCCCGTGTCACGCAGGGCAGTCCCGACGGCATGCAGGTCGACGACGAAGGGCACCTGTGGGTCGCGGTCTGGGGTGCCGGTGAGGTGCACCGCTACGACCCCGACGGAACCCTGGAGAGCGTGGTCGCGGTCCCCGCCGCCCAGCCCACGAGCGTGTGCGTCACCCAAGGTCCGCGGCCGCGGCTGTTCGTCACCACCGCGACGGTCGGCCTCGACCGTCCCGGCCCCGGCGACGGCGCCGTGTTCTCGGTCCCCGTGGGGGTCGGCGGACCCCGGGTCCAGCAGTTCGGGGGTGCGGCGTGAGCGCTCAGATCGCCTGTGTCGGCGAGACCATGCTGCTCCTCACCGCCGCCGACCCGACCCCGCTGGACCGGGGGCCGCTCCTGACGATGGGGGTCGCGGGTGCCGAGTCCAACGTCGCCTCCGGCCTCGCCGCACTCGGGCACCGGGCCGCCTGGATCAGCGCCGTGGGGGACGACCCCTTCGGCCGCCTGATCACGCGCACCCTCCGTGAGGGCGGCGTGGACGTGACGGGGGTCCGGGTCGACCAGGACCGTCCCACCGGCGTGTTCGCCAAGGACCCCTCGCCCGCGGGGAGCACCGTGCACTACTACCGGACCGGGTCCGCGGCCTCCGCGCTCGGCCCCGAACTGGTCGGGGACCCCAGGGTGCGGGCCGCTGGCAGGGTCCACCTGTCCGGGGTCACCCCCGCGCTGTCACCGGCGTGCGACGCCCTGGCCCAGGGGCTGCTGGAGGCCCCGGGCCTGACGGTGAGCTTCGACGTGAACCACCGGCCCCGACTGTGGGGGCCGAACGAGGCGGCCCCGCGTCTGCTCGCGCTGGCCCGGCTCGCCGACACCGTCTTCGTCGGCAGGGACGAGGCCGAGGAGCTGTGGGGGACCTCCACCGACCACGACGTGCGAGCGCTCCTGCCCGACGTCGAACGCCTCGTGGTCAAGGACGCCGAGCACGGCGCCAGCGAGTTCCACGGCGACACGCGGGTGTACGTGCCCGCGCCCACCGTCGAGGTCGTCGAGCCGGTCGGGGCGGGGGACGCCTTCGCCGCGGGATACCTGGCGGGGGACCTGCGCGGCCTGGACGGCCGGGGACGTCTGCGCCTGGGGCACCTGTGCGCCGGACGCGTCCTTCGGGTGACGGGGGACCTGGCCGACCCGCCCCCGCCGCACGAGGTGGACGCGCTGGTGGCGGTGGCCGACGAACACTGGCCCGTACAAGCCTCCGCGGCCGTGGCCGCGGTGAGAGGAGACAACAGTGAGTGACAAGGGTCTGGACGGTCTGTTCGCCGATCACAGCGTGCTGGCGATCCTGAGGGGCATGCCGGTGCGCACCACGGTCGAACTGGCCGAGCGCGCCTGGGACCTGGGTGTGACCGCCATCGAGGTGCCCGCCCGCGACGCCCGGGGGCTGGAGGCGCTGCACGCCACGGTCAGAGCGGGCGCGGAGCGCGGACACCCGGTCGGCGCGGGCACGGTGATCACCCCCGACCAGGTCCGTGCCGTGTCCGAGGCGGGCGCCGCGTTCACCGTCGCGCCGGGGTTCGACGCCGAGGTCATGGGCCTCTCGGAGGCCGCGGGTATGCCCCACCTGCCCGGTGTGGCCACGCCCACCGACATCCAGAAGGTGCTCAGGGCGGGCGGTCACTGGGTGAAGGCCTTCCCCGCCACGTCGCTCGGCACCGACTGGTTCCGGGCCATGTCCGGACCCTTCCCCGACGTGCGGATCGTGGCGACCGGCGGCATGGACGCCCGCAACGCCCGTCAGTACCTCGACGCGGGGGCGCGGATGGTGGCGGTCGGCTCCGCGCTGACCGATCCCGAGCAGATCCCCCTCCTGGCCGCACTCGTCTGAGTCCTCGCGGGCGCGGTCCTGGAGCGCGCCCCCCGGCGACGGTGTCCGCGCTGGTACGGGGGCGCGCCACACACTCGGTGGGGCTCCGGGAGCGGGCCCGGAACGCCGGGGACGACCACCGCGGCCAGGGAACCGGGACAAGGCCGGGCGGCCGTGCGGGTCCAGCGGCGGGGTTACCATCGGGCCGGGGTCCGACGCCACCACAACCCTGTGACCTGGGCTCTCATCGCTCTCTCATCCCTTTCGGCTGTGATGGACGGACCATGCAAGCCAAGATCCTCGTCGTCGACGACGAACCCAACATCCTCGACATGGTCGCGACCGTGCTGGAGTTCCACGGATTCGAGGTGCGGACCGCCGCCACCGCCGCCGAGGCCCACACCGCCGCACACGTGTTCGGACCCGACCTGGTCGTGCTGGACGTCATGCTCCCGGACGGGGACGGGTTCGAGGTGTGCCGGGCACTGCGGCGTTCGCGGCCCGACCTGGGCATCGTCTTCCTCACCGCCAAGGACGCCCACAGCGAGCGGATCGCGGGGCTCACCTACGGTGGCGACGACTACGTCACCAAGCCGTTCAACACCGACGAACTCGTGGCCCGGGTACGGGCGGTCCTGCGCAGGACACGACCCGGAAACGGCCCCGAACCGGGCGAGGGCGTCCTGCGCTTCGCCGACGTCGAACTCGACGAGCGCGCCTGCGTGGTGCGTCGGGCAGGGAACCCGGTGCCGTTGTCGCGCACCGAGTTCGACCTGCTCCGCTACCTGATGCTCAACAGCGGGCGCGTGCTCTCACGCCCGCAGATCATCGACGAGGTGTGGAGCGACGGATACTCGGGCGGCTCCAACATCGTCGACACCTACGTCGGCTACCTGCGCCGCAAACTCGGCGCGCACGGCCCCAACCTCATCCGGACCCAGCGGGGGTTCGGCTACGCGCTCCGTGAGGGTGACCCCGGATGAGGGCACCGTGGCGCACCCTGCGCGGCCGCATGGTGGTGGTCAACGCCGTCCTGATGTTCCTGGCCCTGAGCGTCGTCGCCGTGGCCAGCTCCATGTTCCTCGCGTCCTACCTGGTCGACCGGCTGGACGAGCGCATCGAGACCAGCGCGTCGTTCGTGCGCGCCAACCAGGACGAGATCTTCGCCAAGAGCCCCGACCAGCTCGTGGAGCAGATCCGCGCCCCCAGCGAGTTCGTCGCCGAGTTCGTCACCCGAGTCCCGGGCGACAGCCACCCCAAGGTGCACCGGCTCCAGGGATCGGGCCCCACCCTGGTCCGTGACATCGACACCGACAGCGCGCCCGAGGGCGTGTTCACGGTCGAACACGACGGTGCGGAGTACCGGGTCAAGGTGCTCCACCTGCCGGAACAGGACACCGTCGTCCTCATGGGCGAACCCCTGCGTCCGGTCACCGCCACCGTCCACCGGCTGGTGGCCATCCAGGTGTCGGTCGGCCTGGGCATGCTCGGGATCGCGCTGATCGCCGGAACCGCGGTCATCCGCCGGGGTCTGCGTCCCCTGGACGACGTCGTGGAGACGGCGGAGGCCATCGCTCTGGGCGACCTGGAACGCCGTGTCCCCGAACCCGCTCCGGGCGCGGCCGACGAGGTCAGCCGCCTCACCCTGTCCATCAACCGCATGCTCGCCCGCCTGCGCGGAGCCCTGCACGCGCACGAGCACTCCGAGGAGCGGCTGCGCCGGTTCGTCTCGGACGCCTCCCACGAACTGCGCACCCCGCTCACCTCGATCCGGGGCTACCTGCAACTCGTGGCCCAGGGGGTGGTCGACGTCGCCCGGAGACCGGACGTCATCACCCGCTCCCAGCAGGAGTCCGAGCGCATGGCCGCCATCGTGGACAACCTCCTCTACCTCGCCCGGCTCGACGAGGGGCCCGCGCCCCGGCACGAGGTCGTCGCCCTCGGCCCGATCGTGTCCGACAGCGTCTCCGATGCCCGCGCCGCCCAGCCCGAGCGGGACTGGCGGACCGAGGTCACCGCCGACGGTCTGGTGGTCGGGGACGAACAGGAGCTGCGCCAGGCCGTCTCCAACCTGCTGGCCAACGTGCGCGTGCACACCCCGGCCACCAGCCCGGCGACCGTCCGGCTGCACCGCCGTGACGGCCGCGTGGTCCTGGAGGTGGCCGACGAGGGCCCCGGCGTGGCCGAGGAGAACGCGGCCTTCGTGTTCGAGCGCTTCTACCGGGCCTCCGCCGCGACGGGCCGCCCCGGCAGCGGGCTCGGGCTGCCCATCGTCCGCGCTGTCATGCGGGCCCACGGGGGAGAGGCGGAGTTCGTCTCCACCGCTGCCGAGGGCACCACGGTCACCCTCCGCTTCCCGTCCCCGCCCGACCCGGACACGGGCTCCCGAGCTGGTCAACGTGACGACGATCTCACCGGTGGCGCGGCGTTCTCATCGAACTCTCATGATCCTCGGCATTTCACCTCATCGGCGTCGTATGAGCTGGAAGGCAAGCGTAAGTCGGGGTTGAGAGGAATGAGTATGGCTGGGCTGCTCTACCGTCTGGGTGGGTTCGCCTACCGACGACGATGGCTGGTCGTGTTCTCGTGGCTGTTGGTCCTGGTGCTCGCGGGCGGTGCGGCGCTGATGTTCCGCGCCCCGCTCAACGACGCCCTCAGTATCCCCGGCACCGAGTCGGAACAGGCCACCGACCTCATGGAGGCGCGGTTCTCCACCACCGGTGAGTCCGTCACCGCCGTGCTGCGCGCCCCCGACGGCTCCGACGTCATCGAGGACGAACAGTACGCCGACGCCGTGCGCGCCACCGCCGACGAACTGGCGGAGATCGACGGTGTCGACGAGGTCTTCAGCCCGCACGGCATCCTCGAGGACGCCCGTCAGCAGTACGACGACGGGATCGCCGAGGGTGAGGAACAGGCCCTGGAGGCCGCCCGCGAGCAGGTCGAGGGACTGGTGCCTCCGGAGACACCCGGCCGCGACCAGGCCGTCGAGGAACTGATGGTCGAGGCCGAGGAACAGGCGCTCGCCGCCGTCGCCGAGGAGGCCCCGGACTTCGACGAGGAGGAGGTCCTCGAGCAGGTTCCGCAGCTCTCGGACGACCGCGACAGCGTGATGATCCAGGTACAGCTGGAGTTCCGCAACGGCGAGGTCCCGTCCGAGACCGTCGAGGCCATTCTCGACACCGGTGACGAGGCCCGCGCGGCCGGCATGGACGTGGAGTTCAGCGGCCCCTCCATCACCCAGCAGGTGCCCGCCATCATGGGCCCGAGCGAGGTCGTCGGCCTGGTCGCCGCCCTCGTGGTGCTCATCATCAACTTCGGCGCCCTGGTCACCGCCGGTCTGCCGATCCTGCTCGCGCTGATCGGCGTGGGCGTGGGCATGCTCCTGCTCTACGCCTCGTCCAGCCTGATCGAGCTCACCAGCACGGCCCCGATCCTGGCGCTCATGCTCGGGATCGCCGTGGGCATCGACTACTCGCTGTTCGTGCTCTCCCGCCACCGCAAGCAGGTGGCGCAGGGCTGGGACCCCGCGGAGTCGGCCGCCCGCGCCATCGGCACCGCTGGCAGCGCCGTGGTCTTCGCCGGGATCACGGTCATCATCGCCCTGCTCGGTCTGTCGGTGGTCCAGATCCCGTTCCTGACCCTCATGGGCGTGGCCGCCATGGTCACGGTGGCCGTGGCGGTGCTCGTGGCGATCACGCTGCTCCCCGCCCTCCTCGGGTTCGTGGGCCACCGTGTCACGGCAGGGCGCCTGCCGGTGCTGGGCCGCCGCGCCGAGAGGGCGATGGTCTCCGAGCGCACCATGAGCGCACGGTGGATCGGCATGGTCATCAAGCGTCCGGTCATCGCGATCGTCGGCGTGACCGCCGTCCTGGGGACGCTCCTGCTTCCCCTCGGCAGCATGCACCTGGGCCTGCCCAGCGACGAGACCAGCTCGACGGACACCACCCAGCGCCAGGCCTTCGAGATCATCAGCGACGAGTTCGGGCCCGGACACACCGCGCAGCTCGCCGTGGTGGCCGACCTGACCGGCCTGCCGGACATGCCCGCGGCCGCGGACGAGGTCGCCGAGCGCATGGAGGGGGTCGACGGGGTCGCGGAGGTGTTCCCGCCCCAGCTCAGCGACGTGCGGGACACGGCGATCATCGTGGTCATCCCGGAGACCGGCCCCTCGGACACCGCCACTGAGGACCTGCTGCACGACGTGCGCGGACTCCAGGGCGAGATCGAGGACGAGATCGGCGCGAAGATCGTGGTGGCCGGTGCCGCCGCCATGGCGATCGACGTCTCCGAACGCCTCGCCGACGCGCTGCCGGTGTTCGCCGCTGTGGTCATCGGCCTCGCGCTGGTGCTGATGACCGTCGTGTTCCGCTCGATCCTGGTGCCGGTGAAGGCCGCGCTGGGGTTCGTGCTCAGCGCGGGCGCCTCCCTGGGACTGACCGTGGTGGTCTTCCAGTGGGGCTACGGCGCCGGGCTGTTCGGAGTGGAACCCGGTCCGCTCCTGGCGTTCATGCCGACCCTCATGATCGGCATCCTCTTCGGTCTGGCCATGGACTACGAGGTCTTCCTCGTCTCCCGCATGCGGGAGGACCACGTCCACGGCGCCGAGCCGATGGCCGCGATCTCCACCGGCTTCACCCAGGGGGCGCGCGTGGTCACGGCGGCCGCGGCGATCATGATCAGCGTCTTCGCCTCGTTCGTCTTCGGCCACGTGGAGATGCTGAAGCCGATCGCGTTCGTCCTGGCCGTGGGCATCCTCATCGACGCCTTCCTGGTCCGGATGACGCTCGGCCCGGCGGTCATGGCGCTGTTCGGCCGGGCCACCTGGTGGCTGCCGACGTGGCTGGACCGCCTGCTCCCCAACGTGGACATCGAGGGCGACCGGCTCGCCCCGGTCGCGCCCGTCACCGCGGAGGGCACGCGTGAGGGTGAGGGCTCGGCGAACGACGCGGACGACGGCGACCCCCGGGAGGCCGACGCCGCCGCCGGAACCTCCCGGTAGGGAGAGCCGAACCGGTCGCGACGGAACCCCGGAGAACGGCCCCGCCAGGCTCGGCGGGGCCGTTCCCGTTCCCGGGGCCCGGCCGCGGTGCGCGCTGCGGGCCGTGGCTAATATGACCCGGATCACCCACCAGACGCCGGGAGTCCGCACGTGCCAGTAGCGCCAGCCCGACCGCGCACCGTCCTCGCCGCCTCCGCCGCCTCGCTGGCCGTCCTCCTCGCCGCCGGTTGCTCGGGGGCGGACTCCGACGGCTCGGCCCACCCCGAGACCACCACTCTGGAGGGGAGCAGGCTGGACGAGGTCCTGGAACGCGGCTCGCTCAACGTCTGCACGACCGGCGACTACCGGCCCTTCACCTTCCTCGACGCCGACCCGGACGAGTTCACCGGCATCGACGTCGACATGGCGCGCGACCTCGCCGACGAGCTCGGCGTGGAGATCGAGTGGACCCGGACCACCTGGGACGACCTGATGGACGACTTCCTCGCCGGTTGCGACATCGCGGTCGGCGGCATCTCGGTCAGCACCGAGCGCGCACAGCGGGTGTACTTCTCCGCGCCGCTCATGGAGGACGGCAAGACCCCCATCACCCTGTGCGAGAACGTCGACGACTACCGCACCATCGAGCAGATCAACCAGCCCGGGGTGCGTTCGATCATGCCCAGCGGCGGCACCAACCAGGTGTTCGCCGAGGAGCACTACCCGGACGGCGAGCTCGTCACGCACGACAACAACACGATCTTCGACGAGATCGTCGCGGGCAGGGCCGATGTGATGACCACCGACGCCTCCGAGGTGCTGTGGGTGGCCAACGAGTACGAGGAGCTGTGCGCCGTCAACCCCGAGGAGCCCTTCGACTTCTTCGAGAAGGCGTTCATGCTGCCCCGGGGCGACGAGGTGTTCAAGCACTACGTGGACCAGTGGCTGAACATGGCCCTGAACGACGGCACCTACGACCGCATCGTCGAGCCCTGGTTCGGAGAGGACGTCCGACTCTGACCGGGTGACGGGGTCCGGGTCGCGCCGCACCCGGACCCCGTGGTCACACCCCCAGCTTCCGTTTGAGGACCTTGCCCATGTCGTTGCGGGGCAGTGCGTCCACCACGTGCAGGCGGCGGGGGCGCTTGTGCGGGGCCAGCCGCGAGGACACGAGTTCCGCCAGTTCCTCCAGGGTCGGCGGTACCGGGCCGGTCGCGACGATCCAGGCGACCACGCGTTCGCCCAGGTCCGGATCGGGCTCCCCGGTGACGGCCGCCTCCGCCACCCCCGGGTGGTCCAGCAGCGTGTTCTCGATCTCCCCGGCGCCGATCTTGTACCCGCCGCTCTTGACGAGGTCGGTGCTCCGGCGGCCCACCAGCCGCACCCGCCCCTCGGCGTCGCGCACGGCCATGTCGCCGGTCCGGAACCAGGTGCCGTCCATCGCCTCGGCGGTGGCCTCGGGCCGGTTGAGGTAGCCGCTGAACAGGTTCGGGCCGCGCACCTGGACCTCACCGATCTCCTCGGTGCCGAGCCCCAGTTCCGCGCCGTCGTCGTCGACCAGGCGCAGCTCCACCCCGTCCAGCGCGACGCCCACGGTGCCGTGCCCGGACGGGTCCCCCGGACGCACGCTGGTGTTCATGAGGGTCTCGGTCATCCCGTACCGCTCCACCACCCTCTGTCCGGTGGCGGAGGTCAGCCTCTCGTGATCGGGCAGCGGCAGCGCGGCCGAGCCGGAGACGAGCAGCCGCGCCCGGGACAGCCCCTCGGCCAGGGCGGGGTCGTCCTCCACGGCCAGCGCGAGCCGGTGGTACATGGTCGGGACACCGAACACCATGGTCGCCCGCGCCGTGAGGGCCCGGGTGAGCTCCTTGGTGTCGAATCGGCCCAGGTGGATCAGGTCGGCGCCCAGGCGCAGCGGCCCGAGCACGCCCAGGACCAGGCCGTGCACGTGGAACAGGGGCAGGGCGTGCACCAGGACGTCCTCGCCGGTCCAGGCCCAGGTCCGGGCGAGGGAGTCCAGGGTCGCGGCCACCGCGCGCCGGGAGAGGAGCACCCCCTTGGGCGGCCCGGTGGTCCCGGACGTGTAGACGACCAGGGCGGTGGCCTCGTCGTCCACCTCGCGGGCGAACGGAGGCGTGCCGGGGCCGGGGGCGGCGTCCACCTCCAGTCGGGGCAGCGCTCCCAGGGCCTCCGGGGTCCGCTCGCCGGGCGCGTGGAGCAGGAGTTCGGGGGCGCTGTCGTCGATCACGTGCCGCAGCTCCTGGTCGCCGGAGCGCGGGTTCAGCGGGACCACCGGTACCCCGGCCAGGAGCGCGGCGGTCACCGCGACGCAGGTCTCGAGGGTGGGGGTCGCCCACACCGCCACCCGGCCGTCCCGGGGGAGTCGGGCTGCGAGCCGTGACGCCGCTCCGGAGAGCTCCTCGTAGGAGAGCGCGCGTTCGCCGAAGGTCAGGGCGGGGCGGCCGTCTGGCTCGGAGACGTAGGGGAGCACGGGGGCGCCTTTCCGTGAGAAGGGGCTGGCCGGGGGTGCCGGGAGGTAGTCAGCACGAGCGTACGCTCCCTCTCGCGGGGCCCACTCCTGTCCGGAACTGAAGCCTGCCGCAAGAGGCAACACGCTGTGGTGAACTGACAACGAGGATTCGGTTTCCCAGAGGAAGAGGAGCAGGTACGGCGATCTCCAGCACTCCTGGGAACTGGACGTCCACCCCTTCTACCGGGACGGCGCGTTCATCGTCGCCCGGTTCGAGGCCACCCACGAGGGAGTCACCGTCCCCTCCACGACCAACCCCTTCGGTATCGGGTCGTACTTCGAGTTCAGCGCCTTCGACCCCGCCACCGGGACTGTCCACCCCCAGGCCTTCGACGGCAAGGACCCGTCCTTCATCGAGCGGGTGGGATCCTGTGGCCCGCCGCCACCTCCCCCGGGTCCACCCAGTACGGCTACCTCCACCTGACCGCGCCCCCGGTGGAGACCACCGAGCTCACGTTCGACGCGGGGCCGTTCGGGATCCCGATCGAGGAGTGACGGCGGGCCCGGCCCGGGGACCGGTGCCCGGGCCGGGACCGACCGGTCACCGCACCCGTGTCAGCCCCGCGCGACGGCGGCGAAGTGCGCCATCATCCGGTCGTGGTCGGGCACCATGCCCGTGATCAGCTCCAACGCCTGGGCGGCCTGGAACACCGCCATGCCGCCGCCGTCCAGAGTGGCGCACCCGATCCCCTCGGCCTCGGCGAGCAGCGCGGTGCGCAACGGCCGGTAGACCACGTCGGCCACCCACAGGTGCGGGCGCAGGAGCTCCGGGGACACGGGAGGAGCCGGGTGCTGGGCCATCCCGGCCGGGGTCGCGTTCACCAGCCCGTCCGCCCGGGTGAGCAGGCCGCCGACCTCAGAGGGAGGGGCCGCCTCGCAACGATGCCCCGGAAAGCGTTCCGCCAGGTCCCGGACGAGTCCGCTGGCCCGGTCCTGGGCGGTGTCCACCACCGACAGGTCCCGAACACCGGCGGTCATCAGGGCGTGGGCCACCGCCGCACCGGCCCCGCCCGCGCCCAGCAGGACCACCCTCTCCCTCGGCACGGTGGGCAGCCCCAGTTCCAGGGAGCGGGCGAAGGCCGACCAGTCCGTGTTGTGCCCGACCGCGCGTTCACCGTCGAACACCACGGTGTTCACCGCTCCCAGCGCGGCGGCGTCGGGGGTGAGTTCGTCCAGGTGGGGCAGGACCAGCTGCTTGCAGGGGTGGGTGATGTTCAGCCCGTCGAACCCGTAACGCGGGGCCGAGCGCACGAGTTCGCCGACCGACGACGCCGGCAGGTCCCAGGCGTCGAGGTCGATCCTGCGGTAGACCAGGCGGCGCCCGAGTTCGGCGGCCTCCGTCTCGTGCATGGCCGGGGTCAGGGAGGGGCCGATCCCCGAACCGATCAGCCCGACCAGGAAGGAGGGGACGTCCTGGGTGGGGGAGAGCGCTCGAACGCTCCCGCCGTCGCTCGTCCGGCCCGTCACGTCCACTGCTCCGAACGCTGCGCGGCCCGGTGCGCGGCCATCCGCACCGCTGTGTTCGCCGCCCCGTACCCCTCGTACCCGTTCACACGCTGCACGACCTCGAAGAACAACCGGCCGCCCAGCAGGGGTGTGTAGAGGTGCCAGAACTCGCCCGCGCCGTCGGTGTCGTGGAGGATGCCCAGGCCGCGCATGAGCGCGAGCCGGGCCGGTGACAGGTCCGACCTGGCCGCGAGGTCGTCGTAGTGGTTGTCGGGGACCCGGATCGGAGGCTCCCCGGCGGCCACCATCGCACGGGCGACCGCGACGATGTCGTCACAGGCCAGGGCGATGTGCTGCGATCCGCCGGTGGCGTCGGCCTGCGGTCCGCGTCCCAGCACGGACACGTTCAGCGCGATGCGCGGTCCCGACCCCGGGTCCGGCCTGGTCAGGACGCGGCTCCGGACCAGCCCGTCGGGAGAGGACAGATCGGTGTTCTCCGAAGGGGAGAGCCCGAACAGGGTCCGGTAGAACAGCGAGGCCTCGTCGAAGTGGTCGAACGGCTGGTACAGCCCGATGTGGTCGATGCCGGTGAGCGGGGTCGGCGCACCCTCGTTTCGGTCGCCGACCGCGGGCGCGGAGAAGTCCTCCGTCCAGTCCGCCCCGCCGGACGCCTCGGGCGGGCACAGGAAGACGGCGGTCCCGTCGGGCGCGGCGACGGCACGTATCCGCGCCTCCGAGGGGTCACGGCGGCGGGACAGGGCGGGAGCCGAGAGGGCCTCGGCCCTGGCCGCCGCCCGGGCCGGATCGGGGACCTCGACGCCGAGCGCCGTCACGGCGGCGTCGCCGGTCCAGGTGTGTCCGAGCCGGGGGTCGGCGGAGTTGAGCAGGATCCGCGTGTGGCCGTGCTCCCACAGCTCGACGGGTTTGGACCGGTGGTCGCGGGTGTGCGCGAACCCCAGCGCCGACAGCACGGAGCGGGTACGCCCTGCGGCCGGATCAGCGGCCGCGATCTCGACGAACGCCAGGTCCTCGGGTGGCACGAGGTCCGGGAGCCGGGTCAGGTGAACGGCGCCGTCGCGGTGCCGGTCCGTGAGCTGCCCGGGGTCGACGGGCTCCCGTGTCCGGGCCACCGTGTCCTCCAGGGCGGACAGCGAACGCAGGGCGTCCGCTGCCGTCCGGTCCGGGTCGGAGGCGCGGAAGACGTCGTTGAACACCTCCAGGGACAGCGGTCCCCGGTAGCCCGCGGCGATCACGTGGCCGGTGAACGCCGCCAGGTCGAAGCCGCCCTGCCCGGGGAAACAGCGGTGGTGGCGGCTCCACTGGAGCACGTCCATGTCCATGGGCGGAGCGTCGGCCAGCTGGAGGAAGAGGATCTTCTCCGAGGGGATGTCCCGGATGCCCGAGGGGTCGTCACCCCTGGAGAGGATGTGGAAGCTGTCCAGGCACAGGCCGAGTGAGGGGTGGTCGGCCGCCTCGACGATCCGCCACGAGTGCTCGTAGGTCGAGACGCGCCGCCCCCAGGCGAGCGCCTCGTAGGCGACGCGCACCCCGTAGGGCTCGGCGGTCTCGGCCAGCGCACGCAGCTGGGCGGCGGCCAGAGCGTCGTCGTCGATCGCCGAGGCGGTCGCGTTGGAGCAGACCAGCAGGGTGTCCACCCCGAGTTCGACCATCAGCGCGAACTTGGCCTCCGCGCGCCTCAGGTTGGCCGCCAGCCGGGTGTCGTCCACGCCCTCGAAGTCGCGGAAGGGCTGGTAGAGGTCGATGGTCAGGCCGAGTTCCCCGGCAAGGGCGCGGATCTCGCGGGGGGCCAGGGGGGAGGCGAGGAGGTCGTTCTCGAAGATCTCCACGCCGTCGAAGCCGACCTTGGCGGCCGCGCTCAGTTTCTCTTCCAGGGTTCCGCTGAGGGAGACCGTGGCGATGGATCGCCGCATGTCCTTCAGGCTCCGTTTCCGTTCGCGGGGCGGGGTGTGCTCACGCCGCACCGGTGTCGGGCCGGTGCGGAGGTGGAGTGGGACGGGCCGGTGGTGTTGCGCGGCCACCGGCCCGTGCGGTCAGGCGGACTCGCGGAAGGCCTCGTAGAGCTCCAGCTCCTCGCCCTCGAGCGTGGACAGGAAGTGCTCGTGGACCTGGGAGCGGAAGGCCTCCACGTCCACGTCGTCGACGACCTCCATGGCGCCGCTGGCCTCCCACTCGGCGATGACCTCGGCCTCCGCCTCCTCGATGCATGCGCGGTTCTCCTCCCGGACCTGGCTGACCGCCTCCTGGAGCACCTCCTGCTGCCCTTCGGAGAGCCGCTCCCAGGTCTGACCGGAGACCACGATCATCTGGGAGCCGATCTGGTGCCCGGTGAGGCTGACATGGGACTGCACCTCGGAGTAGTTGTCGGCGGCGACGGTCGCGATCGGGTTCTCCTGGCCGTCGACGGTTCCCTGCTGGAGGGCCATGTAGACCTCCTCGAAGGCGACCGTGGTGGGGCTGGCGCCCATCGCCGCGGCGTTGGCGAGGTAGATGGGGGAGTCGGGGAACCTCATCCGCAGCCCGGAGAGGTCGGCGGGAGTGCGGATCGGCTGGTTGGCGGTGAAGTGCCGGTTCCCGAAGTACCAGACGTCGAGGATCTTCGCCCCGGTGGCCTCCTCGAACCCCTCCTTCGTGGCCTCGGCGGCCTCCGAGTCGAAGAAGGAGAACATGTGGTCGGCGTCGTCGAAGGCGTACGCGGCGTCGAAGACCCCGATCGGCTGGTGGGCGGAACCCAGCGCCGCCGAGCCCTGGACGTCCATGTCGATGTCGCCGGACATCACCGACGCGAAGGTCTCGGTGTTGTCGCCGAGTTGGCTCCCGGGGAAGGTGTCCACGCGAAAGCCCGCGTCGGCGTCGGCCACGTGCTCGGCCACCAGGTCGATGCCGCAGCGGGTGTGCGGGTGGTCCTCCGTGTAGCTGTTGGAGAAGGTCAGGACGGGGCCGTCGGTGTCGTCGCCCGCACCGCAGGCGGTGAGGACGAGGGCGGCCGCTGGCAGGAGCGCGGCGACGCGGAGACCGGTGTTCATGGTGGGGCCTTTCGGTGGGGCGCGGGGAGTGGGTGGGGTCGGGGAGTTGCGGGCGGCGGTCTCGGTGGACGGTCGCTACAGGCCGAGCTGGCCAGGCAGGAAGAGGACGAGTTCGGGGGCCACGGTGAGCAGCCCCAGCACCGCCAGGAGGGGGATCAGGAACGGCGCCGTGCCTCGGAACACCTCGTGCATGGGCGTGCGTGTGGCCGAACCCAGGACGAAGAGGACACCGCCGATGGGTGGCGTGAGCAGCCCGATCATCAGGTTCACGATGGCGATCACACCGAAGTGGACCGGGTCGACGCCGAACTGCACGGCGATTGGCAGGAGGACCGGCACCGTGATGACCAGGGCCGCGATGGGCTCCAGGATGGTGCCGATCAGGATGAGCGCCACGTTCACCAGCAGCAGGAACACGACGGGGCTGTCGGTGAAGCCGAGCAGGAACGAGGCGATGTCCTGCGGCACCCGCTCGCGGGCCAGCACCCAGCCCAGAAGCCCCGACGCGGCGAGGATCAGGGTGATCGACGCCGCCGTGGTGGCGGTCTCGACGGCGATGCTCCACAGGGAGCGCAGGGTCAGGCGCCGGTAGCAGAATCCGAGCACGAGGACGTAGGCGACGCCGACGGCGGCCGCCTCGGTCGGTGTGAACAGACCGCTGAGGATGCCCCCGAGCAGCAGCACCGGTGCCCCCAGGGGGCCGACGACGCGCAGGGCGGCGGACCGGAACTCGCCGGGTGCCGAGCGCCGTCCGGCGAGCTGGGGCTGCTTGCGGCTCCACACGAAGACGTACAGTGCGAGGCCGCCCGCGATCAGCAGGGCCGGGATCACGGCGGCGGCGAACAGCGCGGCCGTGGAGACCGCCGCCACCGAGGCGTAGACGATCGCGGGGATGCTCGGCGGCATCACCGGGCTGATCAGGCTGGAGGAGGCGGTCAGTCCCAGGGCGAAACGCCGGGGGTACCCCCGGCTGGTCATGGCCGGGACGAGCATCTTGCCCATACCCGCGACGTCGGCCAGGGCGGTGCCGCTGATCCACGAGAAACCGACGCTGACGCCGATGTTCACGTAGCCCAGACTGGCGCGCACCCGGCCGAACAGCACCTGGGCGAAGGCGAAGATGCGGTCCGCGATCCCCGTGTGGTTGGCGACCACACCCAGCAGGATGAACAACGGGACCGCGAGCAGGGGGAAGCTGTTGACCTCCTGGGCGGCGGTGCGCAGGCTCAGACCCGTCGACTGGTCGGTGACGACCATGTAGAGCAGGGTCGGGCCGAGGATCGCGAAGGCCACGGGGACCCGCAGCAACAGGAGTACGAGAATGCCGGTGACGACCAGCGCGGCGCTCATTCGGCACGCTCCTCGGGGGCGGTTTCCAGGGTCGGGGGTGCGGGAAGCAGGGTGTTGGCCAGGGCACGCAGCGCGGCCAGGGACAGCCCGACCATGGGGATGACGTAGGTCCAGGACAGGGGGACGTTGAGGGCGGGTGTGGTCTGCGGGGAACCGCCGAAGACGAGTTCGGCGGCCTCGAACACGAACCCGACGGCGACCGCCGCGACGACGAGGTTGGCCAGGACCCACACCCCGCGCAGGACCCGGCCGCGGGCCACGTGGTCGACGAGCTTCAGGGTGATGTGCTCGTCCCGGCCCACCAGGTATCCGACCAGGGAGAAGGTCAGCCACACGAGACCGAACCGGGCCAGTTCGCCGGTCCAGACCCAGCCGGAGACCGGCAGGTGGCGCTGGGTCGCCTGGACGAGCATCAGCGTGAAGATCAGGGTGAGCAGGAGGGCGCCGACGACGAGTTCGGCCCTCTCCAGACAGCGGACCACCGTCCGCGCGGGACTCGGTGGCCCGGTGTCGTTCGGTTCGGGGGGTTGGGTCATCCCAGTCGGCTCCAGTCGGGCGGACACGGCTTTGCGCTGATCAGCGGCCGTGGACGTGGTGGGTGTCACACTTTTGTGAACTCTAGGTTTCCGTTCACATCAGTGGCAAGCGATTGCCAAAAGTTGTCACAAACCGGTAGGAAGGGGCGAGATGAACACTCCCAGGCGCACGACCATCTACGACGTCGCGGCTGAGGCGGGTGTGGCCGCCTCCACGGTCTCCCGGACCTTCGGCAACCCCCGCCGGGTGAACGCGACCACGCGCGACCACGTACTGCGGGTCGCCGAACGGCTCGGGTACCGGCCCAACCCCCTGGCCACGGCCCTGCAGTCCGGGCACAAGGCGACCATCGCGATGTTGGTCCCCGACATCACCAACCCGCACTTCTTCGGCACGATCCGGGGCGCGGAACGGCGTGCCAGCGAGGCGGGCGTCACCTTCATCCTTGGCAACACCGAGGAGTCGGCGGCCCACGAACGCAATCAGATCGAACGGCTGGACCACTCGGTGGACGGTTTCGTGCTGGCGGCCAGCCGTATGAGCGACGAGACCACCGTGGGGATCTCCCAGAGCCACAACCTGGCACTGGTCAACCGCGAGGTCGACGGCCTTCCCGGCGTGGTGGTCGACAGCGGCCCGGGGAGCTGGCAGATCGTCGAGCACCTGGCCTCGCTGGGGCACCGGTCGATCGTCTATCTCTCCGGCCCGCACCAGTCCTGGCTCGCCAACCAACGATGGAAGGCGCTGAGGGCGGCAGCGGAACGGCGCGGGCTCTCCGTCGCCCGGCTGGGCCCCTTCCCGCCCAGGGTCAGCGGGGGTGGAGCCGCCGCCGACGCCGCCCTGGTGTCCGGGGCGACCGCGCTGGTGGCCCACAACGACCTGCTCGCCATCGGGGTCCTGCGGCGCCTCTCCGAACGCGGGGTCGCGGTTCCCGGCGAGGTCAGCGTGGTCGGATACGACGACATCTTCGGCGCGGACCTGTGCGTTCCCGCCCTGACCACCCTCGCCGGTCCCGAGGACGAGGCGGGCCGGGTGGCGGTGGAGCTCCTGCTGAGGAAGGGGTCGCTCTCCACCGCGCATCCAGCGCCGCAGCGGGTGGTCCTGCCCACCCACCTGGTGATCCGCGACTCCACCGGCCCCGCCGCTCGCTGACGCCCCGACAGGACGCGCTCGCCCGGACCCACCGACCCCGATCCGAACGTGGAGCCCGGAAAACGGGTCGGCCCGGGGGCCCGCGCCGTCACGCGCGGGCCCCCGGGCCGCGGGGAGCGGCCCCGCCGTGCGGCGGGGCCGAGCAACGCCCTAGTGGGCGACGCCGCTCAGTTCGTTGGGGGCCTCGTCCAGGGTCACCGAGCCGGTGACCTCACCGGAGGCCAGGTCCACCGCGTGCACCTGGTTGGTGGACGGGTCGCTCACGTAGGCGGTGCCACCGCGCACGAACAGCGCGGGCCGGGGGTCCTGCCACTCCAGCGGCTCCTCCCAGGAGTCCATCAGCTCGATGCTCCGGGTGAGCTCGCCCGAGTCGGGGTCGATGTCGTGCAGGGAGCCGTCGGTTCCCAGCACCAGGGCCTCACCGGCCGGGCCTCGGCCCAGGGACCGGAAGGTGTAGCTGGAGGGCAGGTCGACCAGCTCCAGGTCGCCCTCGGCGGTGTCGACCAGGGCGATCGACTCGGGGCGCTCCAGTTCGGCGTCCGGGTCGGTCTTGTAGTCGCCCAGGATGACGGGCGACTCCTCGGAACCGGCCTGGTTGCCGATCCGTCCGTAGTCGTCGGGGCTCTCGACCTTGGTGAACGCGCCGTCCTGGTAGATCAGCACGCCGTCCTGGCATCCGATGGCCACGGCCCCGCCCTGGGCCGCGCTCTCCCCGTGCACGCCCGGGCACTCCTCGCTACGGGCGATCTCCTCGTCGTCGGCGTCCAGGACCAGGGCGCCGACGCGCTCCTCCTCGTTGCCGAGGGTGAGCAGGAGTTCACCCTCGTCCAGCTCGACCGCCACGCCGTGGTGGGCCTCCTCGGCGGTGTGGACGTCGGTCTCCTCCGGCAGGCCCGAGCCCAGCGCGTCGGTGTCGAAGGCCGTGACCTCGCCGGTGCCGTCGGCGAACAGGACGGTCCGGCCGCCGTGGCGCACCACGTGACCAGGGGTGTCGGCCGGGAAGAGGGTGTCGGTGAGCTCCGCTCCGGCCGCGTCCAGGACCTGGAAGCCCTCGGAGGTGGAGACGAACACGTGGCGGTCGTCCCCCGCGGGGTTGACCCGGTTGAAGCCCTCCATCTCGATGTCGGCGACCACTTCGAGGGACTCGCCGTCCAGGACGTACAGTCCGCCGTCGTAGGTGGTGACGAGGGGTTCGGTCGCCACGGCCTCGGCCGGGGTCGCCTCCTCGTCGGTGCTCGCGGCCCCGTCGTCGGAGCCGGTTCCGCAGGCGGTTAGGAGGAGACCGGCGGACAGCAGTGCGGGCAGGGCCGCCGCTCGGGTGGTTCGGTTGGGGCGCATGCTTCTTCTCTCTCAGGGATGGGTGTCGGTACGGGGGGTGACTGGGGGGTGGTCGGAAGGCGGGCTCAGTCGTCGCGGAGCCCGGCGGTGATGGCCTCGGTGTTGGCGCGCATCATCTCCAGGTAGGTCTCGGCGCCCCCGCCCTCCCGGCTCAGGGACTCGGAGTGGAGCGGGATCACCTCGATCTCCACTCCGGTCTCCTCGGCCATGACGGTGGCCAGCCGGTCGGGCTGGGAGGAGTCGGCGAAGACGGCGGAGACACCGGCCTCGGCCACGGCGACGGAGAGGTCCTTGAGGTCGGAGGTGCTGGGCGAGGCCAGTGTGGTCCCGCTGGGGATCACCGCTCCGATGACCTCGAAGCCGTAGCGGTCGGCGAGGTAGCCGAAGACGTGGTGGTTGGTCACGAGTCTGCGGCTCTCGGCGGGCAGGGCGGCGAACTCCTCGCCCATCCACGCGTCGAGCTCGTCCACCTCGGCCGCGTAGGCCTCGGCGTTGGCGCGCACGGTGTCGGCGTCGACCCCGTCGACCTCCTCGATCACGCGTTCCGCGATGAGGTCCACGGCCAGGCCGACCCGAGCCGGGTCGGTCCAGAAGTGCGGGTCGGGCTCGCCCTCGCTCTCGTCCGAGGTGTAGGGCAGCGGATCGACACCCGCGCCCACCTCCAGGGCGGGCACCCCGGCCTCCTCGGCGGCGGCCACGTTGCGGGCGACCCCCTCCTCCAGCCCGAGGCCGTTGTGGACGACGAGGTCGGCGTTCTCCAGGGTCGCGGCCTCGCGTGCGGAGATCGCGAAGGAGTGCGGGTCGGTGTCGGGCGGCATCAGCACGGTGACCGGTGCCTCGTCGCCGACGATCCGCGAGGTGACGTCGCCGAGGATGTTGGTGGTCACCACGATCCCCGTGCCCTCCTCCTCCGAGGAACAGGAGGCCAGGGTCAGGGCGAGCGTGGTGGCCGCGAGGGCGGCGATGGGGCGTCGGGGGAGCATGGCGTTCACCGTCCGGTCTGGATCATCAGGTGCGGCGCGATCCCCGGTTCGAGGGTGCGGGCCACACGCAGGTCGTCGGCGTAGTCGATCTCGTGCACGACCCCGGCGGTGGGGTCGCTGACGTAGGCGCGGGAGGTGTCCGCCAGGAGGGTGGGCGGCAGTTCGGGATCCACGGTGTCCAGCAGGGCGGTGGCCGCCTCCTCCTCCCCGGTACCGGGGTCGAGGGAGTGCAGGGTCCCGTCATCGGTCAGGACCAGGAGCGGTCCCTCCTCGCCGACCGCCGTCGCCGCCACGGCCCCGGGCTGGTCGTGCGAGTGCCACTCGCCGTCGGCCAGGTCCAGGACCCACACGGTGTCGTCGGCGGGAAGCGCGGCGAGGACGGCGGAGCCGGAACGGTGCAGGAAGGGGCCGCTTCGTTCCTCGCCCGGGTGGGGGAGGGTCGCGGCTGTCAGCTCGCCGTCCTCTTCGGTGACGTGGAGAGTGCCCTCGGCACAGCCGACCACCAGACCTCGGCGGGTGACGGCCGCACCGCCCGGTTCGGCGCAGGTCGCCTCCGGGGTCGCCTGCGGGGCTCCTTCGCGGTCGAGTACGCGGACCGTCCCGTCGTCGTCCACGGTGACCAGCGCCCCCTGGTAGGGGAGGACGGTGGACCTCTCGTCGAGCGACACGTCGGCGGTGGCGACCGTCCCGTCCTCCAGTTCCGACCGGTCCAGCAGCAGCGACGCCCCGGGGCCATTGGTGACCGAGGTCAGTGCGGTGTCGGTGACGACGTGCGCGGTGCCGGGGAGCTCCAGGGAACCGACGTGTCCGGAGCCGGTCCGGTAGTAGTGGTTGTGGTCGCCGTGGTCCACGGTCCACACCCCGCTGTCGAAGACCTCGGTGGTCCCGTCATCGGATGAACTCAGGTAGGCGAAGCGCCCGTCTCCCATGACGCCGTCCACCTCGGGGACCTCGCCCAACTCCGTGACCTCCTCGGTGAGCAGGTCCAGGAGCCGCACCTGGCCGGTGTCGGTGTCGGCGACGACCAACCGGAGCTGTGGCTCGGCGGTCTCCTCGGCCCCCTCGACGTACCCGTGGGGTGTCTCCTCCTCGGAGGGCTCGGGTTCGGCGGCGCCGCCGGAGCAGCCACCGGCGAGCAGGGTGACCAGGGCCGCCGCTCCCAGGGCGGCGGTGCGGTGTCGACGGTTCACGGTGTCACCGTTCCTTCCAGGGTGGTGGGCAGGGGCGCGGGGTCGGCGGAGCGCTCCTCGGTCGGGGGGCGTCGCCTGGCGAAGCCGCGTGATCGCACGGCGGAGGCCAGGGCCGAGACGAAGAAGAAGGCGACCGCCGTGGCCGCGATGCTCGCCCCGGCCGCCGTCTCCCAGTGCCAGGAGACGAGCAGTCCGACGTAGGTGGCGACACCGCCCAGCAGCGCGGCGGTGATCATGATCCCCGGGATGCTCCTGGCCCAGAGCAGCGCCGTGGCGGGCGGGGCGATGAGCAGACCGAACACCAGCAGAGTGCCGACCACGTGGAACGAGGCGACCACGGCGAGGGTGACCAGGCCCAACAGGGCGGCGTGCGCGACGCGCGGCGCCAGACCCAGGGTGTGCGCCTTGCGGTGGTCGAAGGCCAGCGCGACGAACGCCCGGTGGCCGACGACCGCGACCACCAGTGCGGCGGCGAGGGAGAGCCCCAGGTGGAGCAGGTCCCGTTCACGCACGCCCAGGACGTCGCCGAAGAGGAACGCGGTGAGGTCGACGGCGAACGACGCCGAGTGCGAGACCAGGATCACGCCCACCGAGAGCATCCCCACGAACAACAGGCCGATGCTCGTGTCCTGCGACAACCGGCGGGAGCGGCTCAGCGCGGTGACCCCGGCGGCCATGGCCCCCGCCGCCAGCGCGGCGCCCACGAACAGGCTCTGCCCGAACAGGGCTGCCAGGGCGACCCCGGGCAGCATGCCGTGCGACATCGCGTCCCCGAGGAAGGCCATGCCCCGCAGGACCACCCAGGTGCCGGCGATCGCGCAGACGGCCGAGACCAGGAGGCCCGCCCAGAGCGCACGCTGGACGAAGGTGACCCCGAAGGGTTCGATCAGTGCTTCCATGATGGGACACTCTACAGCGATAACCATTATCGTTTTCACATCGGGTCGGGTCGGGCTAACCCGGACACACGAGAAGCGGGGGTCACCAGCGATGAGGATCGACAACCTGTACGCGGGCTACGGGGGAACGGACGTCCTCCGGGGGGTCAGCGCCGAGATCCCCGAGGGGGCGGTCACCGCCCTGGTGGGGGCCAACGGTGCGGGCAAGTCCACCCTGCTCGGGGTACTGGCGGGCACGGTCGCGCCCCGGAGCGGAACGGTGGTCCCGGCGGACGCCCGCCGCCCCGCCTTCGTCGTCCAGCGCAGCGCGGTACCGGACGCCCTGCCTCTCACCGTGCGCGCCACGGTGGCCATGGGGCGCTGGGCGCACCGGGGCTGGTGGCGTCCGCTCACCCGCCACGACCGGGCGGTGGTCGACCGCTGCCTGGAGCGCACCGGGGTCGCGGACCTGGCCCACCGGAGGCTGGGAGAGCTCTCCGGAGGCCAACGCCAACGCGCCCTGATCGCCCAGGGGCTGGCGCAGGAGGCCGGGCTGTTGCTGCTGGACGAACCCTCGGCCGGGCTGGACCACCGATCCATGGCCCGGGTTCGTGAACTGGTCTCGGAGGTCGCCTCCGAGGGTGTGACAGTGGTGCACGCCACCCACTTCGCGGAGGAGGCGCGGGACGCCGACCACGTCCTCACCCTCGAAGCGGGCCGCGTGGCCCCGACCGGTACCGCGGTGTGACGCGTCCGACAGGGGGCTGAGGCCGGGCGGCCCCTGGTTTGGTCCTCGCGGGGTGGCCCCGCATAACCTGTGTGACGTGGTCATACAAGACAGGGCGTCGCGCCGTGGGGCGGTGCGCGAGCGTGCGGGCGCGGTGGAGAACCGCAGCCTTCCCTCCTACGGCGCGGGGGAGATCGACGTCCCCTACGTGGTCCATGGCACCGACGAGGTGATCGCGCGCGACACGTACTGGGAGGAGCACTCGCACCCCACGCACGAGCTGCTCTGGAACCTGCGCGGCGCCTCGACGGCAACGACCGGGGCGCGTGTGTGGACCATCACACCGTCGGTCGGCCTGTGGATCCCGGCCGGAACCCCCCACTCCGGGTGGACCCCGGCGGGGACCTGGCACCACGCGGCCCAGTTCAGCGTCCACGCGGTCCCGGCCATCGCGGACACCACCGTCGCGGTGGAGGTCACCCCGCTCCTGCGGCTCCTGCTCGAGCGGCTCAACACCGAGGGGCTGGGTCCTGGGTCACGGGCCAGGACCGAGGCCGTGGTGCTCGACCTGCTGGCCCCGGCCCCGGTCGAGCTGTTGCTGAAGATCCCCGAGTCCCCGCTGCTGGAGCCCATCGTCGCGGCCGTACGCGACGACCCCGCCGACGACACGACCCTGGCTTCCTGGGCCGCGCGGCTCGGCGTGAGCACCCGAACCATCACGCGGGCGTTTCGCGCCCAGACCGGCCTCGGATTCAGCCAGTGGTCGGCCGCCGCGCGCGTGCAGCACGCGATCACTCTGCTCTCCCTGGGTGAGGAGATCGAGGAGGTGGCCGAGAGGGTCGGCTACCACTCGGCGAGCGCGTTCGGCACGGTCTTTCGGAGGGTGACGGGCATGAGTCCCGGGCGGTTCCGCGTCCAGTGACAGCGACGCCGTGTCCGTTTCGCGAGGTTCCTTGTCCCTTTCGAGCGATTGCGAACCAACTGAGTGCACCCTAAATTCGGTTAGGCAAACCTAACTCCCGGTTTCCGGGGTTGGTCACCACCGGAAGGACACCATGACCCGCGCCCCACGGCTGGCCGCGATCGCCACCGCCGCACTCATCCCCCTCACCCTCGCCGCCTGCTCCTCCTCGCCCTCCGGAGAGAGCGACGCCGCCTCCGGTGACTGGACCCCCGTCACCGTCGAGCACGCCCTCGGAACGACCACCATCGACTCCGAGCCGGAACGGGTCGCCACGGTCAACTGGGCCAACCACGAGGTCCCGCTCGCCCTGGGCGTCGTCCCGGTCGGCATGGCCGCCGCCACCTTCGGTGACGACGACGACAACGGCGTGCTCCCGTGGGTCGAGGAGAAGCTCGAGGAACTGGACGCCGAGACCCCCGTCCTCTTCGACGAGACCGACGGCATCGACTTCGAGGCCGTCGCCGACACCCAGCCCGACGTCATCCTCGCCGCGTACTCCGGGCTGACCCAGGAGGACTACGACACCCTCAGCGAGATCGCCCCCGTCGTCGCCTACCCGGAGACCGCCTGGGGCACCTCCTGGCGCGACACCATCGAGCTCAACGGCGCCGCCATCGGCAAGGCCGACGAGGGCACCGAGCTCATCGCGGACCTTGAGGCCGAGATCGACGCCGCGGTCGCCGAGTACCCGCAGATCGAGGGCGCGGCGGCGATGTTCATGACGCACGTCGACACCACCGACCTCAGCGAGGTCAGCTTCTACACCACCCACGACACCCGTGCGCTGTTCTTCGAGGACATCGGGATGGTCACCCCCGAGAGCGTCGCCACCGCCTCCGCCGAGACCGACCAGTTCTCCCTCACCCACAGCGCCGAGCAGGCCGACGCCTTCGACGACGTCGAGGTCATCGTCACCTACGGCGGCGAGGAGCTGGTCGAGGCCCTGGAGGGCGACCCGCTGCTGTCGCAGATGCCCGCCGTCGAGAACTCCGCCGTGGTGAACCTGCCCGGCGACAGCCCGCTCGGCACCGCCGCGAACCCGACCCCGCTGTCGATCTCGTGGATCCTCGACGACTACCTGTCGCTCCTGGCCGAGGCCGCTGACGGGGCGCAGTGATCACCCAACAGTCACCCACCGACGTGGGGACCGCGGTCACGCGGTCCCCACGTCGGGGCAGGCCCCTCTGGCTCCTCGTGGTCCTCGCCGTCCTTCTGGGCCTGATGTTCCTCTCGGTCTCGGTCGGATCCCGCGACGTCCAGTGGGCCGACATCGTGGCGGCCTTCGGCGGATCAGCCGAGGGCTTCAACGAGGCCGCGGTGGCCAAGCGCATCCCCCGGACCCTGCTCGCCGTGCTCGTGGGCGCGGCTCTCGGGGTCTCCGGCGCGGTCATGCAGGGCGTGACCCGCAACCCGCTGGCCGACCCCGGCATCCTGGGCGTGAACATGGGCGCCTCGCTGGCCGTCGTCATCGGCATGGCCTACTTCGGCCTGGCCACGGCCACCGGTTTCATCTGGGCCGGTATCGTCGGTGCGGCCGTCACGGCCCTGTTCGTGCACGTCATCGGCTCCTTGGGTCGGGGAGGCGCGAGCCCGCTGAAGCTGGCGCTGGCCGGTGCGGCCACCTCCGCCGCGCTGTCCTCGTTCATCAGCGCCGTCGTGCTGCCCCGCAACGACATCGCCGACGGGGTCCGTTCCTGGCAGATCGGCGGCGTGGGCGGCGGCACGTTCGCGGCCATCTCCCACGTGCTCCCCTTCCTGGTGGTCGGGTTCGTCGTCTGCCTGCTCTCCGCTCGGGGCCTCAACCTCCTGGCACTGGGTGACGACCTCGCCGCGGGCCTGGGCGAACGCGTCGCGATCTCTCGGGTCACCGCCTCGGTCGGCTCCGTCGTGCTGTGCGGCGCCAGCACCGCCGTCACCGGTCCGATCGGGTTCGTCGGCCTGGTGATCCCACACGTGTGCCGCCTGCTCGTGGGGGTCGACCACCGCTGGCTGCTGCCGTTCTCGGCCCTGACCGGCGCCGCCCTGCTGACCGCCGCCGATGTGGTCGGGCGCGTCGTGGCCCGCCCGGGACAGATCGATGTGGGGATCGTGACCGCGCTGGTCGGCGCACCCTTCTTCATCTACATCGTCCGACGTCAGAAGGTTCGTTCCCTGTGACCATCTCCACCGTCGAGACCGTCACGCGCGGTCGCGCGCGCCGGGCGCGCCGACGGCACACCGTGATCGTCATCCTCGCCGCCCTGCTCGTGGTCGGCTTCGCCGTCACCCTCATGGTGGGACAGACCTTCTACCCGCCCGGCGACGTCGCCCGAGTGGTCCTCGGACAGGACGTCCCCGGCGCCTCGTTCACGGTCGGTCGGCTTCGCCTGCCGCGAGCCGTGCTCGCGATCACCGCCGGGGCGTGCTTCGGGCTCGCCGGAGTCACCTTCCAGACCATGCTGCGCAACCCCCTGGCCAGCCCGGACATCATCGGCATCAGCGCCGGGGCGAGCGCGGCGGCGACCTTCGCGATCGTGGTGCTCTCCCTGGACGGGGCCGGGGTGTCGGTCTTCGCGATCGTCGCCGGACTCGGGGTGGCCATGGTCATCTACCTGCTGTCGTACAAGGACGGGGTCTCGGGCACCCGGCTCATCCTCATCGGTATCGGCGTCGCGGCCATGCTCCACAGCATCACCTCCTACATCCTGGACCGCGCGGCCACATGGGACCACCAGGAGGCGATGCGCTGGCTCACCGGCAGCCTCAACGGCGCCGGATGGGGAGCGACCGTGCCGGTCGTCCTCGCGCTGGTGCTCATCGCGCCGGTGCTCCTGGGGCAGGCCGGGAACCTGTCCGCGCTCCAGCTGGGCGACGACACCGCCTCGGCTCTGGGCGTGCGGGTGGACCGGACCCGCCTCCTGGCGGTGGTCGGAGCGGTCGGGCTCATCGCCTTCGCCACCGCGGCGGCCGGACCGATCGCGTTCGTGGCCTTCCTGTCCGGGCCGATCGCCGCCCGACTGGTGGGCTCGGACGGTTCACTGCTCGTGCCCTCCGCGCTGGTCGGCGCGCTCCTGGTCCTGGTCGCCGACTTCTGCGGCCAGTTCGCCTTCGGGACCCGGTTCCCGGTCGGGGTCGTCACCGGCGTGCTCGGTGCCCCCTACCTCGTCTACCTCATCATTCGCAGCAACCGCGTGGGAGGCTCCCTGTGACCACGGACCACTCGCTCCTCGTCGAGGAACTGACGCTCGGGTACAAGGACCGCGACGTCATCGACTCCCTGGACCTGGCCGTGCCGCCCGGCCGGATCACCGCCATCGTCGGCGCCAACGCCTGCGGCAAGTCCACCCTGCTGCGTTCCATGTCGCGTTTGCTGGCTCCGCGTTCGGGCCGCGTCCTGCTCGACGGCCGGGAGGTCCACCGCACGCCGCCCAAGGAGGTGGCGCGGACCCTGGGCCTGCTCCCGCAGTCGCCGGTCGCCCCGGAGGGCATCACCGTGAGCGACCTGGTGGGCCGGGGCCGCCACCCCCACCAGCGGATGTTCACGCGCTGGAGCGGGAAGGACGACGAGGCGGTGGCCGAGGCGCTGGAGGCCACGGGGACGGTGGAGCTCGCCGACCGGCCCGTGGACGAACTCTCCGGGGGGCAGCGTCAGCGGGTGTGGATCGCCATGGCGCTGGCCCAGCGCACGGACCTGCTCCTGTTGGACGAGCCGACCACGTTCCTGGACGTCAGCCACCAGGTGGAGGTCCTGGACCTGCTCACCGACCTCAACGCCACGCGCGGGACGACGATCGTGCTGGTCCTGCACGACCTCAACCTGGCGGCGCGCTACGCCGACCACCTCATCGCGCTCGCCGGGGGCGGACTCCACGCGGCGGGTCAGCCGGAGCGGGTGCTCACCCCGGAGACGGTGCGGGCGGTGTTCGGGATGGAGAGCCAGATCATCACCGACCCCACCTCGGGGAAACCGCTGATGCTCCCCATCGGCAGGCACCACCGGGCGGTGTCTGTGGAGTGACGGGGCGCTGGACAGGTTGACAGAACCTCGATGTGAGTGTGTACTCACACCCATGAGTCCGAAAGACGGCGGCGGCCGTTCCACGGCGCGGGCGCGCCGGTCCCTGATCCTGGGGCACGCGGTGCCCGCCTTCGCCCGGGGCGGCTACCGCGCGACGCCGGTGACCGACATCGCCGACGCCGCCGGGATCTCGCAGGCCTACGTCTTTCGCCTGTTCGGCAGCAAGCTGGGGCTGTTCACGGCGACGCTGGAGCTGTGCTTCGAGCGCGTCGAGCAGGCCCTGCGCGAGGGGGCGGAGGGTTCCCTCGGGGGTTCGGCCGCCCAGGTCCTGGAGGGGATGGGCGACGCGTACGCGGCGCTGATCGCCGACCGCGATCTGATCATGCTCCAGGTGCACGCCCAGAGCGCCACCGACGTCCCCGAGATCCGCGAGGCCGTCAGGAAGGGGTACGCCTCGGCGGTGACCCTGGCGCACTCGCTCTCCGGGGGGACCCGGGACCAGGTCCAGCACTTCTTCGCCATGGGGCTGATGTGCCACCTGATCACTGCCCTCGACCTGGACGAGGTGGACGCCCCGTGGGCGCGCACCCTGGCCAACGGCATGACCCATCACCCCCGTCCTGCAGGGTGACGTGGGCCAGAACGGCCCGTAACCCGGCGCCCTCCTGAGCCGTCCCCTCCTCGCTCGTGTCCGCTGCGGGAGCGGGCACTCTTGCGATCCGGGCTTGTGAGTGAGTGCTCACACGGCATCCCTGAGAACTGTCGCCCCGATCCGCAGCGGTCCGCACCCCCCGCGAACGCCACCCCAGAGCAGAGGGCAACTCCATGACAGCGACCCCCGAGACCCCACCGGCGCACCCGGCGGAAGCTGCCCTGTTCACACCCACGGCCATCGGCCCCCCTGGCGCTGACCGGCACGGTCCTCGTCTCCGGTACTGGAACGCGACGGGGACCCCGGACCCTTGCGGGCCTGGCGGGACACCGTGAGCGTCCACGAGGACCCGGGCATGGCGAGCGTCCTCGAACTCTCCGAGTGAGGCCGTCCCGATACGGTGCCGGGACGGCCCCGGGCCCGTTGTCAGCCTCCGACGAAGTCCGCCAGGTGCTGGCCGGTGAGGGTGGAGCGGTCGGCGACGATCTCCGCCGGGGTGCCCTCGAAGACCACCCGCCCACCGTCCTGTCCCGCACCCGGGCCGAGGTCGATGATCCAGTCGGCGTGCGCCATCACCGACTGGTGGTGCTCGATCACGATCACGGACTTCCCGGACTCCACCAACCGGTCCAGCAGGCCCAGCAGGTGCTCGACGTCGGCCAGGTGCAGGCCGGTGGTGGGCTCGTCCAAGACGTACACGCCGCCCTCCTGCGCCATGTGGACGGCGAGCTTGAGCCGTTGGCGCTCACCGCCGGACAGCGTGGTGAGCGGCTGGCCCAGACCCAGGTAGCCCAGCCCCACGTCCGTCAGCCGTTCCAGGATTCGGTGCGCCGCCGGGGTCCGCGCCTCGCCCTCGGCGAAGAACGCGGTCGCCTCCGACACCGACATCGAGAGCACCTCGCTGATGTCGCGCCCGCCCAGGCGGTACTCCAGCACGGAGGTGTCGAACCGCCTGCCGTCGCACTCCTCACAGGTGGAGGCGATGCTGGCCATGAACCCGAGGTCGGTGTAGACCACCCCGATGCCCTTGCAGACCGGGCAGGCACCCTCGGAATTGGCGCTGAACAGCGCGGGCTTGACCCCGTTGGCCTTGGCGAACGCCTTGCGGACCGGTTCGAGCAGCCCCGTGTAGGTCGCCGGGTTGCTGCGCCGCGAACCACGGATGGGGCTCTGGTCGACGGCCACCACTCCCGCCTCCACGGCGGAGGCCCCCTCGACCAGGGACCCCTGGACGAGTGAGCTCTTGCCCGAACCGGCCACCCCGGTGACGACGGCGAGCACCCCCAGGGGGACGTCCACGTCCACGTCGCGCAGGTTGTGCGTGTGGGCGCCCCTGATCTCGAATCGGCCGGTGGGGACGCGCACCCCCTCCTTGAGGGCCGTCCGGTCGTCCAGGTGGCGGCCGGTCGTGGTGCCGCTGGACCGCAGCCCACCGACGGTCCCCTCGAAACACACGGTGCCGCCCGCCGCACCGGCGCCCGGTCCGAGGTCCACGACGTGGTCGGCGATCGCGATGGTGTCCGGTTCGTGCTCCACGACCAGCACCGTGTTGCCCTTGTCGCGCAGCCGCAGCAGCAGCCGGTTCATCCGCTCGACGTCGTGCGGGTGCAGACCGGCGGTGGGTTCGTCGAAGACGTACGTGGTGTCGGTGAGCGAGGACCCCAGGTGGCGGATCATCTTGGTGCGCTGGGCCTCGCCGCCCGAGAGCGTCCCGGCCGCACGGTCCAGCGAGAGGTAGCCCAGCCCGATCTCCACGAACGAGTCCAGCGTCCGTCGCAGGGCCGAGAGCAGGGGAGCGGCGGACGGCTCGTCCAGCTCCCGCACCCACGCGGCGAGGTCGCTGATCTGCATCGCGCACACCTCGGCGATGTTCACGCCCCCGATCCTCGACGACAGGGCCGCCTCGCTGAGCCGGGTCCCGCCGCACACGGGGCAGTCGGTGAAGGTCACCGCGCGCTCCACGAAGGCCCGGATGTGCGGCTGCATCGCCTCCTTGTCCTTGGACAGGAACGACTTGCGGAGCTTGGGGATCAGACCCTCGAAGGTCAGGTTCGACTTCTCGACCTTCACCTTGACCGGCTCGTGGTACAGGAAGTCCCGCATCTCCTGCTCGGTGTAGTCGCGGATCGGCTTGTCCGGGTCGAAGAACCCCGACGCCTTGTAGGTCCGCACCGTCCACCAGTCGTCCGACTTCCAGCCGGGGATGGTGAACGCCCCCTCCGACAGCGACCTGGAGTCGTCGAAGAGCTCGCGCAGGTCGAAGTCGGTGACCTTGCCCCGGCCCTCGCAGTTGACGCACATGCCGCCGGTACGGGTGAAGGTCTGCTTCACCGTCTTTTGGTCGCCGCGCTCCACCGTGATGGCGCCGCTGGCCCTGACCGAGGCGACGTTGAAGGAGAACGCGTGCGGGGATCCGATGTGCGGCCGCCCCAGGCGGCTGAACAGGATGCGCAGCATCGCGTTGGCGTCGGTCGCCGTGCCCACGGTGGAGCGCGGGTCGGCGCCCAGGCGCTCCTGGTCCACGATGATGGCGGTGGTCAACCCGTCGAGGACGTCCACGTCCGGCCGGGGCATCGACGGCATGAAGCCCTGCGCGAAGCTGCTGTAGGTCTCGTTGATCATCCGCTGCGACTCGGCGGCGATCGTGCTGAAGACCAGCGAGCTCTTGCCCGACCCGGAGACTCCGGTGAACACCGTCAGGCGGCGTTTGGGGATCTCGACGCTGATGTCGCGGAGGTTGTTCTCCCGGGCGCCGTGCACCCGGATCAGCTCGTGGCCGTCCGCGGGATGCGGCGCGTCGGGGCGCTCCGCGGTCAACGGTCCTCCTTGATCCGCACCAGGTTCCCGGCCGGGTCGCGGAAGGCGCAGTCGCGGACGCCGTACGGCTGGTCGGTGGGCTCCTGGACGACCTCGGCGCCCCGGGCCACCATCTGTTCGAAGGCGGAGTCCAGGTCCGGGGTGGCCAGGTTCAGGAAGGCGTAGGTCCCCTTGGCCATCATCTCGGTGATGACCCGGCGCTCCTCGTCGGTGACGCCGGGGTCGGACACCGGCGGCTCCAGGACCACCGAGGTGTCGGGCTGCCCCGCCGGTCCCACGGTGATCCAGCGCATCCCCTCGTATCCGACGTCGAGGCGGACCTCGAAACAGAGGACGTCCCGGTAGAAGGCCAGGGAGGCCTCCGGGTCGGTGTGCGGCAGGAAACTGGCGTTGATCTTGATGTCCATGCTGGTCAGACTACGTCTGGCCGGGGCGCCGCGCTTCTTGATTCCTGATCGGTCTGGTGACCTGCCGGACGACGCACGAGGGCATGCCCTCCGCCTCTCCCACGGCCTGCTTCCGGTAGGCGCTGGGCGGCATCCCGACCAGTTCGGTGAAGCGGGTGCTGAAGGTGCCCAGGGACGAACAGCCGACCTCGAAGCACACGTCGGTGACGCTGAGGTCGCCGCGCCGCAGCAGCGCCATGGCGCGCTCGATGCGCCGGGTCATGAGGTACGAGTACGGCGAGTCGCCGTAGGCGCGCCTGAACTCGCGGCTCAGGTGCCCCGCCGACATGTGTGCGTCCCTGGCCAGCTGCTCGACGTTCAGCGGGCGCGCGTACTCCCGGTCGATCCGGTCCCGGACGCGCCGCAGGCGCGCGAGGTCGCTCAGGTGCTGCTCGGAGGTGGATCTACTGGTCACCGACTCATCGTGCCACGACGGACCGACGGACTCCAGCGACCCGACGCAGCAGGGCCTTCGGAGCCGCCGAACCCGCCCCGGGGGACCGCCGGACGCGCTATCTTGCGAGAAGTAGTCAAAACATCACTCAAAGTCACAGTGGTCGGTTGCACCCGACCCCGAAGGAGGAAACCGATGCGAGCGGCCCTGATGTACGGCGCCGGTGACGTACGGGTGGAGGACGTGCCCGACCCGGAGCTCGTCGATCCCGCCGACGCCCTCGTGCGCGTGGTGCGCACGTGCGTGTGCGGCAGCGACCTGCACGCCTACCGGGGTATGCCCGCCTCCCAGGAGGGCGTCCGGGCCGGGCACGAGTTCGTCGGTGTGGTGGAGGAGACCGGCCCCGAGGTGACCTGGGTCAGCCCCGGAGACCTCGTGGTGTCGCCGTTCTCCTACGCGGACCACACGTGCGGGCTGTGCAGGGAGGGCCTGCACACCTCCTGCGCGAACGGGGGGCTGCTCAGCGGGGCGCAGGCGGAGGTGGTCCGCGTGCCCCAGGCCCAGGGCACGCTGGTCCGGCTGCCGGTGCGGGAGGAGTCCGCCCTGCTGCCCTCGCTGCTGACCCTGGCCGACGTCTACCCCACCGGCCACCACGCCGCGCTGACGGCCGGGGTCGGCCCCGGCACCTCGGTCACGGTCATCGGCGACGGCGCGGTGGGTCTGCTGTCAGTGCTGGCCGCGCGGAGAAGGGGCGCCGAGGAGATCATCCTCATGGGTCGGCACAAGGACCGCACCGACCTCGGCCGGGAGTTCGGCGCCGTCGAGGTGGTCGCCGAGCGCGGCGCCGAGGGGGTCGAACTGGTCCGGGACCTGACCGGGGGCCAGGGCACCCACGTGGTGATCGAGGCCGTCGGCCACCTGGACGCCTACGAGACGGCGCTGGGCGTGGCCCGCCCCGGAGGAACCGTCAGCCGTGTGGGCCTGCCCCAGTACGAGCAGGGGCCGATCGGGATCTCGGCGATGTTCGCCGCCAACGTCACCCTCACCGGAGGACCCGCACCCGTGCGCTCCTACATCGAGGAACTGCTCCCCGACATCCTGGAGGGCAACGTCCACCCGGGCCTGGTCTTCGACCACCCCACCGATCTCGACGGCGTCCCCGAGGGCTACCGGCTGATGGACCAGCGCGAGGTCCTCAAGGTGCTGGTCCAGCCCTGACGGCGCCACGGCCCCCGGGGAGCGAGTCGAGTCCCCGCAGGCCGTGGAGGGGTGTCCGCCCCGGTGGTACGCCTCCGGGGCGGACACCCGAACCCGGGGTCAGGCGTCGACGGAGCGCCGACCGCCGATCCGCACCGCCAGGTCGAACGCGTTCTGCATGGACCCGGTGTTGGCCACGCCCTGCCCGACCACGTCGAAGGCGGTGCCGTGGGCGGGCGTGCAGATCGGGACCGGGAGTCCGCCCGCGATGGTGACCCCTCCGTCGAACCCCATCAGCTTCATGGCGATCTGGCCCTGGTCGTGGTACATGGTCAGGATGCCGTCGAACTCGCCGTTCCTGGCGCGCAGGAAGATGGTGTCCGAGGGGAACGGGCCCTTGACGTCCAGACCCTGACCCGCGAGATCGCCGACGGCCGGGCTGATGACGTCGATCTCGTGGCGGCCGAACCGGCCGCTCTCCCCGGCGTGCGGGTTGAGCGCGCACACGCCGATCCTGGGGGAGGCCAGCCCGGAGCCGCGCAGGACCTGGTCGAGGAGGAGACCGGCCTTCACCACGTTGTCGCGTGTGATGCCCGAGTGCACGTCCGCGATGGACACGTGCGAGGTCACGCGCGCGGTCCACAGGCCCGGGAGCACGTTCAGCTCGGAGGTGAAGGAGTCGACCCCCAGCACCTCCTCGAACCAGCGCAGCTCGTCGTTCTCCGCCATCCCGGCCAGGTGCAGGGACGACTTGTTGAGCGGAGCGAACAGGATGGCGTCCACCCGTCCGTCCTTGACCATGTCGAGGGCGACGGCGAGGTTGGCCAGCGCCCATCTGCCACCCGCCTCGGTCGCCTTGCGGCGCTCGAAGCCGGCCTCGCACCCGACGGGGCGGGCCGCGCTGTTGTCGTGCAGGACCGGGAGCCCGCTTCCGGCGTCGCCGTACTCGATGGGGACCCCGGCGTCCTCGCCCGCGGAGCGAAGCTCGTCCGGGTCGGAGATGAGAACGATGTCGGCGGCCTCGGTGTTCTCGGGGCGGGACAGCAGCTTCGCGATCAGTTCGGGTCCGACCCCTGCCGGGTCTCCCAGGGTGATCGCGACGCGGGGGCGGGGCTGGGAAGAGGTGGTCATGACTGCCTTTCTGGCGGTTGGGGTTGGTGACCGGTGTCGGTGCCGTCGTTCGCGGTGTGGCCTTCGGTGGAGCTGGCGGCCTTCGGCTCGGTGGTCCCGGTGTGGTCGGTGGTTCCGGCGGGGTTGGTGTCCTGCTGGCCGTCGGCGTCGCCGTTCCCCCGGATCCTGGACCGGAGTGCCTTCACACCGGCGGGGCCGATGATCAACAGCAGGGCCACCCCGAGGATGGTGAGCGCTGTGCCGCTGGAGGCGAGCAGAGGCAGGACCGAGCCCTCACCCAGTGCCGAGGTCTGCACCAGCGCGGTCTCGAAGAGCGGGCCGATGACCAGGCCGAGCACGAGCGGTGCAACGGGGAGGTTGAGCCGCTTCATGGCGTAGCCCACGAAACCGAACACGATGACGATCCACACGCTGAGCATGCTGTTCTTGATCGAGTAGGCGCCGACCAGGCTCGTGACGATGATCAGCGGGTAGAGGATCGAGTACCTGATCCGCAGGAGCTGGGCGAAAACCGGCGCCAGCGGCAGGTTCAGCAGGAGCAGGATGGCGTTGCCGATGAAGAACGAGGCCAGGAGACCCCAGACCAGGGTGGGCTGGTTCTCGAAGAGCAGTGGCCCCGGTTGGATGCCGTACACCAGGAAGGCGCCAAGGAGGACGGCGGTGGTGGCGCCGCCGGGGACCCCCAGGACCAGCGTCGGGATGAAGTTGGCGTTGGACCCCGAGCTGGTGGCGGCGTCGGGTGCGACGACGCCCTCGATCGCGCCCGTGCCGAGCTGGGCGCGGTTCCGGGAGAACCGCTTCTCGACCCCGTAGGCCATGAAGGAGGCGAGCGTGGTCCCCGCCCCGGGCAGACAGCCGAGGACGAAGCCGACCAGAGTGCCGCGCGCGGTGGCCGGGGCCGAGCGGCGAAGGTCCTCGCGCGTGAGGAGGAGGTCGCGGAAACGCGCACGGATGGGGGTGGCCATCCCGCGGTGGAGCTGGTTGAGGAGCTCCCCGATGGCGAAGAGCCCGATCATCACCTCGACGTAGGGCAGGCCGCCGAACAGGCCCACCTGGTCGAAGGTGTACCGGGGTGTCCCCGAGCCGACGTCCACCCCCACGCTGGAGATCAGGACACCGACCAGGCCGAGGGCGGCGCCCATCAGCAGGTTGCCTCCGGAGAACACCACGATCGTGCACAGACCGAGGGCCATCACGGCGAGGATCTCGGGCGGGCCGAAGCCGAGGGCGATGTTGGCGAAGATCGGTGCCAGCGTGGTCAGGGCGATCAGCGCGACGAAGGCCGCCGTGAACGAACCGATCGCGGAGATGGCCAGGGCGGGTCCCGCCCGTCCGGCGCGCGCCATGCGGTAGCCGTCGAAGGTCGAGACCACGGAGGAGGCCTCACCGGGTGTGGCCACCAGGATGGCGGTGGTCGTGGCTCCGAACTGTGAGCCGTGGTAGATGCCCGCGAGCATGATGAGCGCGGTGAGCGGGTCGAAGGTGAGTGTGACCGGGATCAGGATGGCCACGCCCGTGGCTGACCCGAGGCCGGGCAGGATGCCGATGACGGTGCCGAGCAGGACGCCCACGAAGCACCAGAACAGGTTCTCCGGAGTGAGCGCGGCGCTGAAGCCCACGACGAGGTTGTCGATCACGGGGCGCTCCACAGGGTCGGATCGAACACGCCGAGGGGAAGCGGAACCCTCAGGAGTACGACGAAGAGCAGATAGCACACGACCAGGACGCCGACGGAGGCGGTGAGCGCGACAGGCCAGCGCAGGCGTTCGACGCCGATGGTCAGGAAGAGGGTCAGGACGGCCAGCGCGGGCAGCATGCCCAGGAAGGGAATGAGCGTGCCGGTGCAGACCAGGGCCGCCGAGACGACGACCAGCTTGCGGCGGATCGCCCGGTGCTCCTCGGCGGAGCGCTCGGTGTCGTCCTCCACGTGGCCGTCGCCCTGGAGGACCGTCCCGGTGCGCCTCTCCCGGTACAGGAGCACCGCGCCGATGACGGCCAGGGCCAGTCCGGCCACGCGGGGCAGTGCCCCGGGTCCGACGGTTCCGTCCTCGGCCGTGGTCCAGGGGTAGGCGAACGAGCCCAGGAAGAAGAGCGCACCGAGGGCGGACAACGCGGCGTGCGCGGCGAGGACCGAGGGCCGGGACCTGGGCGCGCCGCCGGTGTTCGCGCCGGTGGGGTGGGAAGTGGTGTCGCCGCTCACCGGAACGCCTCCGACATCTCCTCGTCGTGTTCCGCCAGGTACTCCTCGAACTCCTCGCCCGAGAGGACCGCCGGGATGAGGAGGTCGTCCTTGATGTAGTCGTGGTAGGTGTCGGAGTCCATGGCCTCCAGGATCGAGTCGATCCAGTAGTCCCGCTGTACCGGGGCGATCCCGTCGGGGGCCAGGACACCGCGCCAGATGGTGACCTCGGCGTCCAGACCCTGTTCGACGGCGGTGGGCACGTCGCCCAGCACCGGGTCGTCGTACCGCTCCTCGCTGAGCGTGCACAGGGCCTTGAAGTCGCCGCTCTCCACATAGGGCTTGGCGGAGGCGGCACTGGCCGGAGCGACCTCGATCTGGCCGCCGAGCAGTCCGGTGAGGACTTCGCCGGTGGAGCCGTAGGGCACGACGGAGAACTGCCCGCCGTTCCTCTCGAACTCCGCCGTGACCAGGGAGTCGGCGCCGGTCCGGCCGCTTGATCCGGTCTTGACCGTCTGGTCCTGGCTGGCCTCGATCAGTTCGGCGCAGGTCTCGTAGGGGGCGTCGTGGGAGGCGACGACCATCCGCGAGTCCTGGGCGAACATGACCAGGGGGGTGAAGTCGCGATAGGTGAAGGGCACGTCGTAGACGAGGGGCAGGGTGTTGAGGGCGCTCTCGGCCACGAGCAGGGCGTTGCCGTTACCCTGCTCGGACATGAAGGTGGCCCAGCCGACCGCGCCGGAGCCCCCCTCCCTGTTCTCCACGTTGACGTTGAACCCGGCGTCGAGGTCGTTGAGCGCCTCGGCCATGACACGGGCGGAGCGGTCGCTGCCGCCGCCGGGAGCGAAGGCGACGAGTGCGGAGACCGAACCGCGGGGGGTCCAGTCGTCCGGGGGAGCGGGGCTGGCGTTCAACGCCGTGCATCCCGCGAGCAGGATGCAGGCGCTTGGCGCTGCCAGTGCCATGCGCGGTGATGGCTTCATGTCAGGCCCTCTTGCGTCCAGGGGGTGGAGGAGTTCTCTGACGCGCAACCTGAGCGACATCAAAGATCCTATTGGATATCGGACCAAGCTAGGTGTCTGACACAGGATTGACAAGAGGGCGAAACAAAATCGGACGAACAAGAGACGGCGGTGGGCCCTCTGCCATGCCGGAGAGGGCCCACCGCCGCGCTGAGCTGTGAGGGGTCAGCCCTCCACCGAGGCCCGGCGCGCCACCGCCTCCAGATGGGAGCGCATGGTGGCGCGGAGGGCCTCGGGGTCGCCGGACTCGAAGGCGGCGAGGATCGCGGTGTGCTCCGCGATCGCCTGGTCCATGTCCATCGTCCCGTGCTGGACGGTCTGTCGGAGTCGGTGGACGTGCGCGCTCAGGGACTCGGCCGACTGAGTCAGGAAACGGTTCCCCGCCGCCCTGATGATCGTCAGGTGGAACTCCCAGTCGGCGGCGAAGTACTCGCGCAGGTCGGCGAAGTCGGGAGGTGTCTCGCCGGCTCCGCGAACCTCACGCACCTTGTGAGCGGCGAGGACGTGCTGGGCGTGGGCCACGCGCAGCTCCGGCAGCAGGTCGTCGGAGCGCCCGGCCGCGCGCTCGACCGCGGCGACCTCGAGGATCGTGCGCATGTCGAAGAGCTCCTCCAGCTGTTCGGGCGTCATGGGCGGAGCGACCCGGTAGCCCTTGAGCGCTACACGCGACACCAGGCCGGTGTGCTCCAGCTGGACCAGGGCCTCGCGTACCGGCGTGGGGGAGACGGCCAGTTCGCGGGCGAGCGAGTCGATGCCCAGGGAGCTCCCCGGGGGTGCGGAGCCGTTGAGCAGCTTCTCCAGGATCGCGTCGTACACGCCGTCCCGAAGGGCTCGGCGGGCGACCACGGTGCCCTTCGTGGTTGAACCCCCGGTGGAGGTGGTCTCTCTTTTGTTCATCTCCACCCGATCCTAGCCCGACGGTGGTGTGACTCGTCGGTCAACTCTGTTCGACATCGGAAAGATCCTATAGGGTCTATGATTTCAAGCCCGCTGGGGCTCCGTCCGTGCTCGGACCGGTGTCCCACGTCGGCTCGCGCAGCCCCTCAGGACCGACCCCCGGAGACGACGATGCCCCATACCGCGCAGGACTGGCCGATCGGTGCCGCGCTCCTCCAGTTCCCCGACACCGCACCTGACGGCACGCCGGTTCAGGACGCACCGGCCGCGGCGTGGTCCGCGGTACTGAACGAGGTGGCCGCCGAGGGGTTCGCCCACGTGGACCTCACCGACTCCTGGCTGCGGCCGGGGGACCTCTCCCGTCAGCGCCTGAGCGAACTGGCCCGAGTCCTCGGGGCCCACCGCCTCGGCGTCTCCGCGGTCTCCGTGACCCGCCGCAGCGTGATCGACCCCGACCCGGCCGTCGCCGAGGACAACTTCGACTACCTGCTGCGGACCGTCGACGCCGCCGCCGAGCTGGGCACCACCGTCGTCTGCGCCGGACTGCACCGGCCCCTGACCGAGGCACAGCGGCGGGCCCTCTGGTTCTGGCACGAACCCGGCGGCTCGGACCCGGTGGACGACGAGCGCTCCTGGTCGCTGGCGGTCGAACGCCTGCGCGCCGCAGGTGAACGCGCGGCGCGGCACGGGCTGCGCCTGTCCTTGGAGATGTACGAGGACACCTACCTCGGCATCCCGGAGAGCGCGGTCCGGATGGTCCGCGACATCGGGCTCCCCAACGTGGGGATCAACCCCGACATCGGCAACCTGGTCCGTCTGCACCGCCCGGTGCCGCACTGGGAGGAACTGCTGGTCCCGGTCCTGCCCTACGTCAACTACTGGCACGTGAAGAACTACCATCGCGACTTCGACCCCGCGACCGGCGCCTACTTCACCGTGCCCGCCCCTCTGGAGGGCGGCGTCATCGACTACCGGAGGGCGTTCGAGCTCGCGTTGGGAGCCGGGTTCGACGGCCCGGTCTGCACCGAGCACTACGGGGGCGACGGGCTGGGGGTGTCGGCGCGCAACCGCGACTACGTGCGCCGCGTCCTCGCCGTCAAACTCCCCATGGCAGCCCCGGCCAGAGAGGGGAAGCAGTCATGACACTCCTGGTCAACGATCCAGCCGACTTCGCCGCCGAGGCGCTCGCCGGATTCGGCGCGGCGCACCCGGACGCGATCCGTGTCGTCCACGGGGGAGCGGTGCGTGCCTCCGCCACCCCGCAGGGGCAGGTCGCCACGGTCCTCGGCGGAGGCACCGGCCATTATCCGGCGTTCGCGGGCTGGGTCGGCCCCGGGTTCGCGCACGGGGCCGCCTGCGGCAACATCTTCTCCTCACCCTCAGCCTCCCAGATCTGTTCCGTGGCGCGCGCGGCCGAGAACGGGGGCGGTGTCGTCCTCGGTTTCGGGAACTACGCGGGTGACGTGCTCCACTTCGGGCAGGCGGCCGAACAGCTGAGGGCCGAGGGGCTGGACGTGCGCGTCCTCGCGGTCACCGACGACGTCGCCTCCGGGCCCGCGGACGAGACTGCCCTGCGCAGGGGCATCGCGGGTGACCTGACGGTCCTGAAGATCCTGGGCGCGGCAGCGGAGGCGGGGCTCGGTATCGCGGAGGTCCACCGTGCCGGGACCAGAGCCAACGCCGCCACCCGGTCCCTGGGGCTGGCCTTCGACGGCTGCACGCTCCCGGGCGCGGACCGGCCCCTGTTCACGGTCGGCGCCGGCCGGATGGGCGTGGGGCTGGGCATCCACGGTGAGCCCGGTATCGAGCAGCGCCCCCTGCCGACCGCGGACGAGGTGGCCGACCTGCTGGTGGACGGTGTGCTCGCCGAACGCGACGCGGCAGCCGGGGCCGTCGGTGGTTCCGAGCGCGTGGCGCTGGTCCTCAACGGCCTCGGCGCCACCAAGTACGAGGAGTTGTACGTCGTCCACCGCCGGGTGAGTGAGCGGCTCGCCGCCGAGGGCCTCACCGTCGTGGCCCCGGTCGTGGACGAACAGATCACCAGTCTGGGCATGGCGGGGCTCTCCCTGACCCTCACTTTCCTCGACTCCGAACTGGAGCGGTTCTGGGCGGCCCCCGCCGTGACACCCGCCTTCCGGCGCGGTCACCTCCCGCCCCGCCCCCCACGCACCGACGACCTCGCGGCGGCCCGGCGGACGCCGCCGGTCACCCCCGGAGACGAACCCTCAAGGGCTCTGGGGGCACTGATCGCCGAGGCGTTGGGAACCGTGCGCGACACCGTCGCGACCCACGAGCGCAGACTCGGCGAGATCGACGCCGTCGCCGGGGACGGGGACCACGGCATCGGCATGAGGCGCGGGGCCGAGGCCGCGGCCGAGGCGGCGGATCGGGCCGTCGTGCTCGGTGCCGGAGCACGCGCCGTCCTGACGCGGGCCGGGGCCGCGTGGTCGGAGAGCGCGGGCGGCACGTCCGGCGCTCTCTGGGGAGCGGCGCTGACCGCGTTGGGCTCCGTGCTCGGAGACGGCGGGAGGGTGGGACCCGAACGCGCCGTGACGGGTGCCCGAGCCGCGGTCGACGCCGTGGTGCGCCTCGGCGGGGCCAGACCCGGCGACAAGACACTGGTGGACGCGGCCGCGCCCTTCGTGGACCGGCTGGAGTCGGCCCTCGGTGAACTGGGCCCCAACGCGGCCTGGGCGGAGGGCGCCGCGGCCGCGCGCCGCGCGGCCGACGCCACCGCCTCGATCCCGGCCCGACTGGGACGGGCCCGGGCACACGGCGACAACAGCCTCGGCACCCCCGACGCGGGAGCGGTCTCCTTCTCCCTGATCGTCACCGCGCTGACCCCCCGATTCCAGCAGGAAACACACTCCCGACAAGCACCCGACCTCCAAGAGGAGAACCACTGATGCTGATGCGCGTCGCAGTCGGCTCCGACATCGCGGGCTTCGACTACAAGGAGGTCTTCAAGGAGGACCTCGCCGCCCACACCGGCGTGGCGGAGGTGATCGACGTCGGGGTCGCCTCCGACCAGGACACCGACTACCCGCACGTGGCGGTCGAGGCGGCACGCCTGGTCGCCGAGGGACGGGTCGACCGGGCTGTGCTCGTGTGCGGCACCGGCCTCGGTGTGGCGATCGCCGCCAACAAGGTGCCGGGCGTGCGCGCCGTCACCGCCCACGACTCGTTCTCGGTCGAACGGTCGGTCCTGTCCAACGACGCCCAGGTGCTCTGCCTCGGACAGCGGGTCGTCGGGATCGAACTGGGCCGCAGGCTCGTCCGCGAGTGGCTGACCTACAGCTTCGACACCTCCTCGCCCTCCGCCGAGAAGGTCGCGGCTCTGTGTGCCTACGAACCGGGCACCGGCTCCCAAGGGACCGGGACACCGGGCCGGTGAGGCGGCCGGAGCTCTGGATCGGCACCAGTTTCAAGATGACGAAGACCCGGGCTCTGGCCGTCGCCTACGCGCGACGCCTGCGCGCGGAGGTCGGTGCGGGCGTGCCGGGGGTCACCGCCTTCGTCATCCCCCCGGCGACCGCCCTGGCGGAGGTGTCGGACGTCCTCGGGGGCGGGCCCGTCCTGACCGGTGTGCAGAACGCCCACTGGGAGGACGGGGGCGCCTGGACCGGAGAGCTGTCGGTACCGCAGGCGGCTGACGCGGGGGCCCGGATCGTCGAGATCGGCCACTCCGAGCGGCGTACGCACTTCGGCGAGACCGACGAGACCGTGCGCCTCAAGGTCCGCGCCGCCCTACGTCACGGGCTGACCCCGTTGGTGTGCTGTGGCGAGAGCGCGGAGGTCCTCGCACGGGGCGGCTCCGTCGATCACGTGCTCGGGCAGGTGGAGGCCGCTCTCGGCGGCCTCCCCGCCGGGCCCGACGGCCTCGGACGCGTCCTGGTCGCCTACGAGCCGATCTGGGCCATCGGGGAGCACGGCCGGGCACCGCGTCCGGAGGAGGTCGCCGCCGTGCACGGGGCCCTCTCCGCGGAGTGGGGCGACCGTGTCGGGGCCTTCCTGTACGGCGGGTCGGTCACCACTGACAACGCGGCCGACCTGCTTCGCGTCCCCGGCGTGGGCGGCCTCTTCGTCGGCCGCTCGGCCTGGGAGGTCGAGGGCTACCTCGAACTCCTCAGGACCGGGCGACGCCACGTCGGCGCGATGAGCTGAGCCGCACGGCAGGCACCGTCGGCGGGGCCGGGGTCACCCCGCTCCCCGCCGACGGCTGTCCGCCCTCCTCCCGAGGGGCGCCGACGGGGAGCGGAGGTCACACGTCCCAGGTGGTCCCGTAACGGTCGGTCAGCTCACGTACCTCCTCGGGGGAGAGCACCGAGAACGTGCTCCCCCTCAGGGCGACGACGACGCGCGAGGCCTCCTCCAGCTCGACCGCCCCCTCCAGGGCCGCCCCCGGGGACGAGGCCGCAACCAGGGAGCCGTGGTTGGCGAGCAGCGCCGCGTCGAAGCGCCCCGGAAGCTTCGCGAGGTTCTCGGCCAGCTGGTGGCTCCCGGGCGCCGCGTAGGGAACCAGGGGAGCCTGGCCCACACGCATGACCAGGTACGGCGTGACGGGTGGCAGCGCCGACGTGGTCGACCACGCGGGCAGGCAGGAGGCCGCCGTGGAGTGTGGCGAGTGCAGGTGGACGACGGCGTGCGCCCCACCGGACCTGCGGTACATCTCCAGGTGGAGCGGGAACTCCTTCGACGGGGCGGGACCGGAGAGGTGCGTCCCCTCGTCGTCCAGCACCGCCAGCCCCTCGGGATCCAGGTCCCCCAGGGAGACCCCGGTGGGGCTCATCAGGACGGTGCCGCCGACGCGCACCGAGACGTTGCCCGAGGACCCCGGGCTCAGCCCCAGGTCGACGGCGCGCCGTCCCGCCGCGCACAACTCCTCCGCGGCGCGGAGCGTCTGGTCGTTCACGCGCCCTCCTCCCACGCCCGCACGAACAGGTCCTCGGCGCCGAAGTTCCCGGACTTCAGCATGAGGTGGATGTCCTCGCCGTCGCGGAGACCGCGCATCCACGCCACCCCAGGGTCGACCTCGGGTCCCAGGGCGAGGGAGCCGACACCGAGCCGACGCACCACCGCTCCGCTGGTCTCACCACCCGCCACCAGGAGCGCACGGGTCCCGGCGGCCACGAGGCGTTCCGCGATCTCGGCCAGGGCCTGCTCGATGACCGGCGCGTCCGCCGTGTCAACGACGTCCTCCGGCGAGGCGGTCGCGTACACGACGAACGGGACGTCCGCGCTGTCCAGCGCCGCGGTGACGGCGGCGGACACCACGGAGTCGAAGTCCGACCGCAGCTCGGCGGCGCGGATCTGGCGCCCGGCGCCCAGGGAGAGGGCGTGCCGCACCTGCCCCTGGGTGGCCCGGGAGGCGCTGCCGGACAGCACCACGCGCGGACCGCCCGGCAGCGCGAACTCCGCGAGGTCGTCGGTCCGGGGGCCGGTGAGGCCCTGGGCGAGGGCGCTGCCGCCGGTGAGCAGACGAAGGTCGTCCGTCGCGGCGGCGAGTGTCCTGAGGTCGGCGTCGCGCAGGGCGTCGACGACCACGAACCGGGCACCGGCCTCGCGGGCCGCGCCGATGGCGGCGCGCACCGCGTCGGCGCCTTCGGCCACCACCGGCCACGGCACCAGGGCCACGTCGTCCGCGCCTCGGCTGACCTGGGGTTCGAGTAGGCGGAGCAGGTTCGAGTCGGTCATGGGAGTCAGCGGGTGGTGCCGCATCGGTGACTCGTCCAGCGGCTGGTCGCCGACGAACAGGTGGCCCCGGTAGACGGTGCGCCGGTTCGCGGGGAAGGCCGGTGCGATGACCGTGACCTCCTCGCCCAGGGCCTCCAGGACCGCCTCGGAGACGGGACCGATGTTGCCATCCGAGGTGGAGTCGAAGGTGGAGCAGTACTTGACGTAGAACCGTTCGCACCCGGCGCCGCGCAGCCAGGCCAGCGCGTCCAACGACACCTTGACGGCCTCGTCGACGGGCATCGTGCGCGACTTCAGGGCCACGACCACGGCGTCGGCCCCGTCGGTGACGGCGTCGAGCGTGCGCCGCTCGCCGTCCGCGTCCGCTCCCAGGACGACGGTGGTGCGAAAGCCCGCGGACGTGAGTGTGATGGCGAGGTCCGTGGCTCCGGTGAGATCGTCGGCGATCGCGCCGAGAGTCGCCATGGGTTCTCCTGTGGATCGGTGGTGGACGGAACGGGTGAGGCGTTCCGTGGAGGAGACCCCCACGGAACGCCTTCGGCTAGACGAGACCGGTCGCGATCATGATGTTCAGGACGGCGAACCCGGTGACACCGGAGATGACCGATGCCACGCCGATGGAGCGGATGCCCTGCCCCACGGTCATGTTCGACAGTGTCGTCGTGACCCAGAAACCGGAGGAGTTCGCGTGCTTCATGATCTGCGCGCCGGTCGCGCAGGCCAGGTACACCACCAGCGGTGAGAGGTCGAGGGCGGGCAGGAGCGGCTGCATGATCGCGGCCGAGGTCATGACGCCCAGGATGTTGGAGCCGGTGATGGTGCACACGGCGGCGGCGATGAGGAACGGGATGATGACCGGGGACAACCCGGTGCTCTCGATGGTTCCCGCGACGTTCTCGGCCACCCCGGTCTCCCGGATGATGGTGGCCAGCGCGCCGCCGACACCGGTCAGCGCGAGGGGCATGGCCGCGATGCGCAGACCGGACTCGAACAGGTCGTTGAGGGTGGCCTTGTCCCGCCAGCGCCCCCGGAAGAGGGGCAGGGCGAGCAGGCACGCGAGGAAGAGCGCCATCGTCGGCTCACCGACGAACAGCACGGTCGCGGTGAACCACGAACCCTCCGGCAGGACCGGGGCGGTCAGGGAGGCGAACACGATGAAGACGATGGGCGCCAGGATCGGCAGCAGGGAGCCGAAGAGACCGACCCGGGGCGCTTCGTCGCCGCCGGTGACGGAGTCGGAGGAGGCGTCGGCGGACCCGGTCGACCCGGAGGCCCCCGAGGAACCGCTGCCGGCGTTGGCCAGGTGCTCGACGAACTCGGGCTTGGGCGGCACGTGCGTCTTGGTCCGCGACAGGTAGATCGTGGCGGCCAGGATGCCGGGGACACCCACGGCCAGGCCGTAGATGATGGCCTCACCCATGCTGACGTCCAGGAGCGAGGCGGACGCGAGCGGGCCGGGGCCGGGCGGGATGACCGAGGTCATGACGTAGGCGCCGATGTAGAGGATCGGGCCGAGCTTCATCATCGAGATGCCCGTGCGGTAGGCCAGGGCGGACACGATGGGGATGAGCATGACCACGGCGGTGTCCGCGATGAGCGGGATACCGAGGACGGTGGAGGCCAGGGCGATCGCCCAGGGGACCTTGTTCTCCGAGAACAGGCGCAGCGCCGTCTCGGTGATCTTCATGGCCGCGCCGCTCAGTTCGAGCATCTTGCCCAGGACGCAGCCGAAGATGATCAGGAGGCCGACGTTGGCCAGCGTGCTCCCGAAGCCGTCCTTGACCAGTTCGATGGTCCCGGTGCCGCCCATACCCAGGACGAGTCCCAGCGCCACGACGACGATGAACAGCGTGGCCACGGGGTGGACCTTGAAGCGTGCGATGAACAGCACGAGCACGGCGATGGCGCCCAGGAACGCCAGCAGTGTGAGGACGTCCGACATGTCACTGCTCTCCGGTGTTCAGGGGCGAGCGCGAGCGCGCCAGGTTCCAGGTGTCGAGGAGCGTGTCCTCGGGGTCGGCGAGGTCGCCGAGGCGCAGCAGCTCTCCGGCCGCCACGTCGCGCTTCAGGGTGGTGTGCGCCGCAAGGTAGAGCGGAGCGACGTCGGAGGGGGCGTCGGCGGAGTCCAGCAGGACGGGAGCCACACCGGTCACGTCGTGGTGGTGTCCGCCCATGTCGAGCCGTGTTCCGGCGGCGAGCGCGGTACGGGCCCGTCCGGCCAGCACCGCGTGCGGGGCCGGGGGACGCGAGCCCGCGGCCCGGTGCTGGTCGGCGGCGGCCAGGATGCTCAGCGGGGTCTCGACGCCCATGAGGTGGTACGGCAGGTAGAGGCAGGCGTAGCGTCCCGAACGCGAGACGACGTGGCCCTTCTGCGCCAGGAGTGACCAGGAGACGTCGTCCCCGGTACGCACCACGGCGAAGACGCCGCCCGCGAAGGAGGCCTCCTCCGGCAGGCGCAGGACGCTGAAGACGTCCACGACGCCGGACCGGGTGAGGACTCCGCCGTCCTCGGCGAGCGAGTAGACGTCGGCGAGCTCGGCCGTGCGGGCGACGGGGTAGTGCAGGGTCTCCACGTCGGGCACCAGGCCCGTGAAGTTGGCGACCACGCCCATCTCGCAGTAGTCGGCGGCGGCCGACCGCTTGATGTCGGACACGGCGCGGGCCCGGGCGGCGAGGGTGGCGGGCACGTCCTCGCCGAGGGTGAGCAGGGAGGCCAGCTCGGGTGCGTCGATCTCCTGGTCGAGCTGGCGTACGCGCCCGGTGGCGGGGTCGAAGACGAGGTCGTACTCGCCGGACTTGCCGATGGCGACGACGTCGAGCCCGAGCAGTCGGGTGCGCTCGTACCACTCGATGAGGTTGGCGGGCTGGTCGCCGATGCCGGGCGTGTAGACGACGCCGTGCTCCTCGGCCAGTTCGGCCAGGGCGACGCCGGAGACGGAGTCGACCTCCTTGGAGACCATCACCACGTGGCGTCCGGTCCCGATGGCCAGTCGTGCGGCGTCGGTACCCGCCGCGGGGCTGCCGGTGGCCTCGACGAGGACGTCGTAGGCGGCGTGTTCGAGCAGGGCGGCGTCGTCGATCACGGCGATCTCGTCACCGGTGAGCGCGGCCAGCTCGCCCGGGGTGGAACACGCCCTCAGCGCGTCGACCGGGTACCCGAGCTCGGCGCACAGGGCGACGGTTCCCTCGGTGTCCAGGTCGCACAGGACCGAGGGGCGCAGCCGGTCCATGCGCGGCGTCTGGGCGAGCAGTGTGCGGGCGAACCCGCCCCGTGCCCCGGTGATCGCGTAGCGCACGGTCGGCAGGGGCGTGCCCGTGGTGCTGGTGGCTTGCATGGTTCTCCTTCTCTCACGTCACGGTGGACACGTTGTCCTCACCCGTAACGGCAACACGCCCTGTTTAACAGGAGAGGAACATGCGAGTCAACAATTATCACGCCTCGTATCATCTGGTAACACTCGCTAGCATGGATCTGTGAACGCACTCGAAGGAGGACGATGATCCCGGCGCAACGGCGCGAACTGCTCCTGAGAGAACTGCGCGGCACGGGTGTGCTGAGCGTGAAGGAGCTCTGCGACATCCTCGGTGTCTCGCACATGACGGTCCGCCGCGACATCATGACCCTGGAAGAGGAAGGGCGGGTCCGGTCGGTCCCCGGCGGTGTGGAGCTCGCCTCACAGGTCCGCTCCGAGCCCTCCTACCTGGACAAGTCCCGTGTGGACCTGGACGAGAAGCGCGCGATGGCCCAGGCCGCCGCCGCCCTGGTCGAGGACGGCCACACAATCTACCTGGACGCCGGAACGACCCTGGGGCACCTCGTGCCGTCCCTCTGGGGAGTGACCGGTCTCACCGTCATCACGAACGACCTCACCACGGCGGCCTCCCTGTCCGACCACCCCGACCTGTCCCTGTACTTCGTCGGGGGGCAGATCGACCGTGAGAACCGCTCCGCGGTGGGCGACATGGCCGCCGAGACCGTCGCGGAGTTCAACATCGACGTGGCCTTCATGTCGACCAGCTCGTGGGACATCGGACGCGGTTCGACCACGCCCTCACGGTCCAAGGTGGCGGTCAAGCGCGCGGCCATGGCGGCCGCGTCCTCGTCGGTGCTGGTCGCCGGGGCCGACAAGTACGGCGCGTTCGGAACCTTCAAGGTGGCGGCGTTGGAGAGCTTCTCCATGGTGATCACCGACGACCGCCTGGCCGAGTCGTCCGTGCGCGCCATACAGGAGGTCGGCGTCAGCCTGGAGATCGTGATCCCCCAGAGCGCCTCCGACGAGGTGGCGCGACTCGACCCCACCGTGTGAGCCGTGTGACCGGGGGCCGCCCCCGGTCACACGGAGGGTGCCCCGCGGGTCGAGGGGCGCACGCCGGAGTTCGCGGTCGGGCCGGTGTTGACACCGGCCCGTGCCCGGCTCGGTGAGCGCGGCCCCCGCGCGCTCCGAGGGTGCGCGCTCCGAGGGCGCGGGTCCCGAGGTCCGGTGGAACCGCCACGCCGGGCTGGGGCCAGCTCAGGCGCGGGGTGTGCGGAAGTCGCGGGAGCCCGGAGCCAGGGCGGCCAACGCCGGGGCCAGGACGCACAGGGCGGCGCAGGTGAGCAGCACGTTCTGCGCCCCGAAGGCCTGTGCGGCGGGGGCGATCAGGGCCAGGCCGACCGGGGCCAGACCGTAGGCGAAAAGGAAGTCCAGCGACGACACCCGGGCCAGTTTGTCCGGGGCGACCTCGCGCTGGGCGGCGGTGAACCACGGGACGTTGAACAGCTCCACGCCGAGGCCCACCACGGCGTAGGCGGCGAACACCCAGAGCCCGCCGACGGGGAACACCAGGCTCAGCGGGGCGAGAGCGTACAAGCCGAGGCCGAACAGCGCCCACCAGCCCTGGGCGCGCGGCTTCCAACGGGCCACCAGCAGCGCTCCGACCAGCGCCCCGGCCGTGTAGGCCGTCAGCGCGCCGGCCAGGACGGCCTCGGTCCCGTAGTGGTCACGGCTGGCCAGGGGGAGCAGGACGTTGGTCGCCGAGTACCCCAGGGCGATGACCACAGTCAGCGCGCCCAGACCGGCGAGGAACCAACTGTGGCGGCGCGCCTCGGTGAGCCCCTCGGCGAACTCCACGTGGAAGGGGGCCCGGGCGGGGCGCTCGGCGGGCGCGGCGTCGCCGCCGCGGGGCAGCAGGGCGGCGGCCAGCCACAGGGCGGCCGTGACCAGCAGCAGTACCTGGGGGCTGGTGACCGTGGCCAGCAGGGCGGTCAGCCCGGGAGCCAGGAAGGTGACCCCGCGAACGGAGAAGGTCAGGGCCGCGTTGGCCTGCTGGCGGTCCTCGACCGGCACCACCTCGGCGGTCAGGGCCTGGAAGGCGGGGCGGCAGGCCCCCTGGCCGACGCCCACGACCGCGGCGGCCACGGTCATCAGCGCGACCGAACCGCCCAGCCCCGCCGCCAGGACGGGGCTGGCGACGGCTGCGGCGAGCCCGGACCAGAGGACCACCGCCCGGCGGGAGTGGCGGTCGGCGAACAGACCGCCCAGGGGGACCGCGACCAGGAAGCCGGCGGTGCGGGCGGCCAGGACCAGTCCGAGCCCCACCGCGCTGAGCGAACCGTGCAGGACCGCCAGGCCCAGGATGAACGGCATGGCCCAGGTGGCCAGGCCGGACGCGGTGGTCGCGCACCACAGGCGGACGAAGGTCGGCCGGAGCAGGGGTGCGCCGCGGCGCTCCTGTGGGCGGGTCGTGTTCGGCGTCGTGGACACGAGGAGTACTCATCTCGGTTCGGGGTGGGTAGGGTCTCACTCTATTGAAAACGATTATCAGTTGCGTCGCTCTTCGCGAAACTGGAGCGACGCGGCGGGGCGGTTTGCCTGCGGCGCGGTGGATGTCCGCTTCTGCGGGGGTTGGCGCTCGCGGTAACGGGGCAGCGACTCCCTGGAGTGAAGAGCTTCTGGTGACAACGATTATCGTTTTAGCTATGGTCGTCGGAGCCGGTACCCCCCCCCAGGACGTACCGACCGGTGCCCCTGCCCGCAGACAGCCCGAAAGGCCCCGCGTGGACCCCCATCAGATCGCCCAGCTGCCCCCGCCCCTGCCGCCCGAGCAGATCATCGGCCTCAACCAGCCCAAGGTCGACCTGCACACCCTGCGCTCCTACACCTGGAACGGGTGGGAGTTCGACGTCCCGCCCGAGGTGTTCCTGCCCGGCGCGACCAGCCGCATGATCCACCAGCGCATCCTCGACGACGACATCGACGTGCGCGGACGCGTCTACGCCGCCATGGGCGCCGGGCTCGGCGTGGAGGCCGCGGTGGCCGGACTGCGCGGCGCCGCCCGGATCCTGGCCGCAGACGTCCACCCGGCCAGCGTGAGGGCCACCGAGCACAACTACCGACGCGTCGTCGGAGCGGGGGAGTCCCACCAAGGGACCGAGTTCGTCCCGCTGGTCTCCGACCTGTTCGCCGAGTTCCCCTCCGAACCCCGGTTGGACGTCGTCACCTTCAACCCGCCAGCGGTCAGCCAGCCCGTCAGTGACGATCCCGACGTCGTCCGCAACGTCTGCGCCGGGCGCCCCGTCACCGACGCCTTCTTCACCCAGCTCGCCGAACACGACCTCCTGGCCCCCGGCGGCCAGGTCTACTTCGTCGCCTCCAACACCGCGGACCTGCGCGGGATCATCGGCCACGCCGCCGACAGCGGGTTCACCGCACACGTCCACCACCTGCACGACTGGAACGACGGAGTCCTGACCTACCTGTTCCGCCTCACCCGGGAGAACGCCAAGTGAGCCACCCCCAGCGCACCCTCGACCTCCGGGCCCTGCACCAGTCGGTGCTCGACACACCCGACCTCCCCGTCGCCACCAGCGTGTTCTGGGTCCATCACGGAACCCGCCTGGCCGGAGGCGACGTCACCTACCTCAACCAGTACGTCCTGGTGCGGATCGGCCGGGCCTTCGGCGCGTGCTCCTTCGAACCGGGCCAGCTGGACCCCGGGATCTGCGCGGACCTGTCCGGCAAACCCCTGGCCGACCTCCTGAGAGCCCCGGCCCCGGTACGGCTGGCCGCGCTGGACGCCTACCTGGGCCATGCCCGACCCCACTCCGAGGACCCCCGCGCCGAACGGGTCGCCCTCCCGTACGGCACCCCGGAGGAGCGCGCCGTCGCCCGTGACCGCGCCATCGCCGGACTCCTGCCCGAACCCGACGGCAGGCGGATCGCCCTGATCGGGGTGGTCAACCCCCTCGTGGCCGCGATCCGGGAGCGGGGCGGCCGGTGCCTGCCCTGCGACCTCAACCTGCGCCGCACCCAGTGGGGCGACCCCGTCAACCCGGACATGGAGGAGGTCCTGGCCGAGGCCGACGCGGTCGTGGCCACCGGCATGACCCTGGGCAACGGCACCTTCGACCGCATCCTGGAGCGCTGCCGCGAACGGGACCTGCCGCTGGTCCTGTACGCGCAGAGCGGGAGCGCGGTCGCACGGGCCTTCCTCGGCTCCGGCGTCACCGCGGTCTCGGCCGAACCCTTCCCGTTCTCACAGTTCAGCGCCGAACCGACCCACCTCTACCGCTACCGAGAAGGAACCCGAGAGTGACCGTAGGAACTGGACAGGCGACCTGCCACCACGGCGAGATCCTCCAGGGCGTGTTCCTGGACGAGCGCGGACGTCCCACCCGTGGTCTGGTCACCCTGCCGATGGCCGAGCCCCGCACCCGTGCGGTGTTCACCCCGTTCTCCGCGAGGGCGCCCCGCCACGTCGTCGTGGACCCGCCCGACCGGGCCAAGGCGGCCCTCGCGGCCGAACTCGCCGTGCGGGAGTGCGCGCGTGTGGCCGGGGTCCCGTGGGTGGGCGGCTTCCTCAGCGTCCGGGGCGGGGCCCGGCCGGGCCTCGGCATGGGGTCGTCCACCAGTGACGTGACGGCGGCGGTGCGCGCGTTCGCGGCGGGGCTCGGCGTGGAGCTGCCGCCGGAGTCCGTGGCCAGGGTGGCGGTCGCGGCGGAGGGCGCCAGCGACCCGGTCATGTTCGGCGACCGCCCCCTGCTGTTCGCCCAGCGTGAGGGTCGGGTCCTGGAGGAGCTGGGCCCCGCGCTGCCGGAGATGGCGGTCGTGGGCTGCCTGACCGGAAGTGGCCAACCCGTCGACACCCTCTCCCTGAAGGGGAACGCACGACGGGGGGACATCGCCGTCTACGAGAGGTTGCGTGCCGCGCTGCGTACCGCGATCACCGAGGCAGACGTGGCCGGGGTCGGGCACGTCAGCACCGAGAGCGCCATCCTCAACCAGCGTGTGCTGCCCAAGGACGAGCTGGGCACGCTGCGGGAGGCCGCCCGCGAGTGCGGTGCGGTGGGCATCCAGGTGGCGCACAGCGGCAACGTGGCCGGTGTGCTCTTCGACGCGGCCGCTCCCGGTCTCGTGGAACGCCTCGAGGCGGCCGTCGACCGTCTCGAGGCCGCTGGGCTCACCCCTCACCGCGTGTTCTCCACGGCCACGGGGTCCGGCGCCCTGCCCGCCGTGGCGGACCCCTCCGCGCGGCCGGTCCTCACCGGGGTCACCTCGACCCCGACCCCCTCCACACCGGCCCCTCCACCCTCGAGCACCTCGGAGCCACCTTGGACGACCACGTTTCCGAAGCCATCGCCAGACCCGACCTGATCGACCTCGGCGGGGGCCTGCTGTGCCTGCGCTTCGAGTCAATGAAGGTGGCCTCCGCGCTCGCGGCCGTACGCCACCTGCTGGACACCGGGGTGGTCCGCCCCGGTGACACCCTGATGGACAGCTCCAGCGGCATCTACGCCTACGGCCTGGCCCTGGCCGCGCACCGGTTCGGCCTGCGCTGCCACATCATCGGCTCCACCACCGTCGACCAGCCCCTGCGTCTCCAGCTCGCGGTTTTGGGCGCCACCCTGGAGCAGATGCCGCCCTCGGACGACCTCCGGCTGGACCAGGACCGCCGGGTCCGACGGGTCAGACAGGTGCTCCGCGAGAATCCCGACTACCACTGGATGCGCCAGTACCACGACGTCGTCCACGGCCTCGGCTACCGCGCGGTGGCCGACCAGATCCGCAAGGAGGCCGGAGACGGTCCGCTCACCCTGGTGGGCGGGGTCGGATCCGGGGCCTCCACCGGGGCGCTCGCCCGCTACCTGAGGGAGGGCGCCCCCGACACCCCGCTCGTGGGGGTGCAGCCGTTCGGCAGCGTCACCTTCGGCAGTGACCACGTTACCGACCCGCAGATCATCATCGCGGGGATCGGCAGCTCGATCCCGTTCGGCAACGTCGACCACACCCTCTACGACACCGTGCACTGGACCGGCTTCGACGCCGCCCTGGCCGGGAGCACGGACCTCCTGCGCCGCCACGCGGTCTTCGCCGGGCTCTCCACGGGCGCCGCCTACCTGGTGGCGCGCTGGGAGGCGGCGGCAGCCCCGGACCGGCAGGTGGTGTTCGTGGCACCCGACACCGGGCACCGGTACGTGGACACCGTCTTCGCCCGTCACGAGGAGGCCGCCGACGTCGCCGACCTCTCCCCCCGGGAGATCGGTGACCTCAAGGAGCTGTCGCCGCCCTGGTGCCGGATGGACTGGGGGCGTCAGCCCGCACCGGATCAGGCCGTCCACCGGGACGAGCCTGAGGCCACGCAAGGCAGGGGCAGCCGCTCACAGAAAGGGCAGGGCCCCTGCCTTCCGGGCTCCGCTGGTTTGACGGGTGGATCCGTCAACGACTCCGATGACTGGTCGGAGGGGCCCGCCACGTGTGACACACGGAGAACACCTCGTCACGGGTCATCGACCGTGTGAGGCAGTCGCCACCAGCGGTGCGCGCTACCTGTAAGAGCCCGCTCCGGCTTCTCCCGGACCGGAACGGGGACGTCGGTGCTGATGGTCGGTGTCGCCTTGGCGGACGAGGTCGAGGACCGGGCGCAGACTGGCCGGACGGGCATGCACGGGGAGGTGGTCGACCAGGTGAACGGGGCAGCCGAGGGCCAGAGCGCCGGTGTCGGCGTGGCGGTCGTCGCCGACCATCAGCACCACCTCGGGCGCCAGGCCCAGTGCGTCGCAGGCGATACGAAACAGCTCGGGGTCGGGCTTGCGCAGGCCGTGCTCGTAGCTGAGGACGAACTCCTTCACCGGCTCCGCGATGCCGTGGGCCTTCAGCACCGGGCGCAGGTCCCATCCGATGTTGCTGACCACCGCCACCGGGATGCCGCGTCCATGTAGCTCGTCCAGGACCTCGGAGGTGTCCGGGTAGGGGCGCCAGGCGTCCGGTGTCATGTGGCGGGTGTACAGGGCGTCGTACACGGCCCGGCCCCACGGCAGGTTCGCTTCACGGGCCAGAGCGGTGTACGTGGCGCGGTGGGCTGACGCGGACAGGTCGCGTTCCTGCCACAAGCGGCTCAGGCGGGACGGCAGAGCCGTTGGGTCGGACCCCCCGGGCTGCGCCCCGCAACGATCCAGCCGGGCCGCGTACTCCTCGATCTCCGCGTCGGTGGCGGCGATTCCGACATCAGTCAGGACCGCGCGCAACCAGTCGGTGACGGGCTCGATCCGCATGAGTGTGCCGGAGAAGTCGAACATGCACCCTTCGACGGTCACCGGAGCACCTCCCCTTCGGGAGGTTCGGGGGCGATGGTGTCCTCGTCCACCTCCACCTTGTCACCGGGGACCTTGGGCAGGTGGTGGACGATGAGTCGAACCGGGTGGGGAACCGGCAACGCGCCGTGAACATCGTTCGGCTCCAGGACGAGTACGTCGCCGGAGGCCAACCGGACCACAGCGCCGTTGACCCAGTAGTCAGCGCTGTCCAGGAAGTAGAACACCTCGTGGAGGTGCTGGTGGTAGTGCCTGCGTTCGGTGAAGTCGGCGGGGTGCACAACGTGGAGGATCGCCGCGCGGTCCACTGACGGACCAAGGGGAAGGTCGAGTAGGGGCAGCACGGTCCGGCCATCGGGGCGTCGGTCCGGATCCAGTTCGGAACTGCGAATGACCTGCATTTTGCGGGGGTACCTCTCTGCCGGGTCTGTCGGTTGGGGACGGTGGTCAGCCGGAGCGGTCCACGAGCGCTGCTCGTCGGGGCTCTGCCCGGATCCTGGCCTGGATGGGTCGAGGGCGGGCGGCCATCAGGTCACGGTGGAGGGCGTTGAACAGCTCCACCCCGCGCGCGTAGCAAGCGAGCGCGACGGACTCGCGCTGGTCATGGGCGATGTGGAAGGGCATCACACTGCACATGTGGGCGGCCTCGGCCAGACGGACCTTCAGCATCCAGTGCGGGTCGTCCTGGTGCCAGCCGGTCGCGGTGAGCCATGCGTGAACGCGGTCGCGGACCCGGTGGTAGAACGCCACGAGACGGGGGGAGGTGAACGCGTAGTCGATGCCGTCCTTGCCTGCCGAGGCCTCCACGTGGCCCCCGTGGATCAGGTCGTACAGGGAGTTGACGGAGTGCCAGACCTTTCCCAGGTCATAGGCCGGATCGTAGCCCGCGTTGCCCCTGGGGTCGATGAGGACGAACCGATGGCCCTGTCGGTCGATGAGGACGTTGTCGAAATGCGGGTCGCCGTGCGTACGAACCAGCCGGTTCGGAGTGAGCATGCGCAGCGCCTGCCCGTCGCGGGCGATCTCGGTGACGAGGGCACCCGGGTTGCGCAGGCGGACACCGTTGATCAGGAGGCTGTCGGATTTCCACAACGTGCGCCGATCCGGCAGCGCGGTGGCGGTCTCGGCCAGTCTGGTCTCGACGCGGTTCAGGTGGGTGCGGCGCACGTAGTCGGTGGGGGTCGGCCTGGAACCGGCGGGGTAGACGTCGCGGCGGAGGGCGGCGAGGACTCGGTGCGTCCACAGGGCCGCCTCATCGGCGTCGATCTCCTCGCTGAGGATGAGTCTTCGCAGGGTGGGTAAGCGGTGGAACCTCAGGTCCATGGAGGCGCGGCCGGGCTCGACCCTGGACGCGACGACGTCGGCGAAGTGTCGGCCGGCGTCGGGATCCAGACCGCGCAGCCACTGGATCTCGTCATTGAGTTTGCCGAGGCCGACGCCGGTGGCCTCTTTGCGGACCGTTCGGTTGCCGTGGTCGTCGGGCAGACGGATGTAGGTGCGGGCGTGGGAACCGCCGGCCAGCCACTCCCCGATCACCGCCTCGTCGCCGTGGACGTCGCGGGCCAGCTCCGCGCACAGGACCCGGGTACGTCGGGCCAGAGTGTCGAGCGCGTCGTGCGAGGGAGGAGGGGACGCGGCATCGCGGTGATGGCCGGAACGGGATTCGAGTATGTCGGCGAGGAGCCCGCGGTCAGCCGCACCGCCGACCAACAGGGCACCGAGGTAGGTCATGGGTCTTCGGGTGTTCTCGGTGGGCAACCGCCCACGCGACCGGATCAGGCTGTCCAGTCGCAGGTGCCGACCCTCGCGACGGGTCGCGGCCGTGGCGGTGGCTGGGTGGCCGGGGTCATCGGGGCGCCCGGTCACCAGTGCTGTCGTGCTGGCCAGATCGGCGAACGCTTCGACGGTACCGGGCCGGATGTCGCAGGCGCAGTCGAGCACCAGTATGCTTCCCGCTCCTCGGCGCAGGATGGCCGCGAGCAGCCAGTCGCGCTGCCGTTCGAGTGCGGGGACCGTCCATTCCACGACGCCGGCCCACCGGGTCGGCGCCTCGTTGTCTGTCGCGGCGGTCTCGGAGGCCAGGACGCTGACACGGCTGAGAGTGCCGTTCAGGACCGCGCCGCGGACGCGGTCGACCACCCCGACGGGTGCCTTGGAGTGTCGTCGGCACGTGGTGCTGCACACGATGGCTTCCACGAGAGATCTCCTTCTGCGAGTGGTTGCGCCGGACGTGGGACGCCCGCGCCCTCAGTGGGAAGACCGCGCTCGGGCCCCCGTCGAGTGCAGGTAGTCGACGGCTCGTCGGCTGATCCCGGGGGGCGGTAGCAGGCCGAGGGATTCCAGTCGTTCGGTGCGCAGCCAGGGACGTTCAGGCCGGACGACCCCGCCGGGGGCAGGCTGGGTGGGGCGCAGCAGGTCCGGGGACAGTCCGGCGGCCTTGGCGACGATCCGCCCCCACTCGTATTTGGTGGCGCCCTCCTGCGCGGCCACGTGCAGGACCCCCGTGAGGTCGTCAGCGATGGCCCGCGCCAGGATCGCGGCCACGTCGTGGCTCCAGGTGGGTTGGCGCTCGTAGTGGTCGTCGAGGTCGACGGAGTGGCCCTGGCCCAACGCCTCCAGCATGGCTTCGAGCCAGGTGGGGGCGCGGTGTGGGACCGGATCGCCGTACAGCACGGGCAGGCGGACCGTGAGCGCACCGGGGGCCAGGGCGGCGTGGTGCTCTCCGAGGAGTTTCGTCTCGCCGTAGGTCTGGAGCGGAGCGGGGGTGTCGTCCTCGCGGTACCCGTCGCTGGCCGATCCGTCGAAGACGTACTCCGTGGAGATGTGGACGAGCTTGGCGCCGTACCGTTCGCATGCCAGTGCGACATTCTCGGTGGTCTTGGCGTTCAGCAGGTGGGCCGTGTGCGGGGCGCGCTCGCACACCTGGACATCGGGTGCGGCGACACAGTGCACACACACCTGTGGGGTGTGATCGGCGAAGTAACGGTTGACCTGTTCCGGGGACGTCGCGTCGACTCTGTGCAGCCCCGGGGCGTCGTTGCGGTACGACCAACCCGTGACAGTGTTCACAGTTTCCGGGAACTGCGTATCTTCCGGAACTCCTGTGCGGAACGCCCGCATCACCCGACTGCCCAACATTCCACTGGCGCCGGTTACGAGAATGTTGCGTGACATGTGATGACCCGTTTCAAAAAGGCTTGGGTTGTCCGGAAAGACACCAGGTCTGCCTCGATTGGCGAGCGGTAGGTGCAAGAGTGGTTGGCTCACCTTGTGGGTATTGGGGGATGTTCTTCGGTGGTGAGACCGTGGGAGTGTTCGCGCCTGGGCCGCCGAGGCCTCTGCCTTGCGGATCGCGCACCTCGTGACTCTGTCGCCGTCGGCTGTATAAATTCAGATCAGAAGCGTGGAGGCGTGCCTGCGGGGGTGGATTCTGCGGCCTGGGGGGTGAAGGGAAAGGATGCGGAGTGTGAATGTATCAGTTGATATCCGAGGGGGAGTTGCGGTGGCGTAAACAATTCACGCGAGAATCGAATAGAAACTTGGGAGCGCTCCCAATGCTTTCTGGGGAAGATTAACTGTGCGATCGATGCGCTGTCAACCACTTCCCTGCGGTGCGGTCCTGTTGTATGGTCGACGACCAGTCGTATCTTCCCTGGTTGCAAGAAGTCATCACGATGTGGGAAATGGTCGGTGGCCAAAGCGCGAACACTGGTGGTGGCAACGACCGTTGGTGGTAAAACGCCCTGCTCCTGACGACCGGTTGTGTCGTCGGCTGACTGCTCGACCCACTCCCCGCGACCAAGATCGTCGGTGCAGGAACCACGTCCTGACGGGGCCTTCGTGTGTCCGTCCGCGCGGACGCGATCCAGGGCCCACAGGTGGCGACCGGACGTGCTTGGCCGCTTCCTGCGGGCCCTGGGCGTACCGCTGGAACGAATTCCCGCCGGGGAGGAACCACGTGCGGAACCGTTCCGACCGGTGCGGGCCGACCGGCCGACCGCGCCTCAACGGTTCCCGTGACTTTCATCAGGGCCACCGCACCCTCGCGGTCAGGAACCCGCTCTCCTGCGGTCAGAGACCGACCAGCAGGTAGGCCAGGGGACCGGCGATGAGCACGCTGAGGATGACCCGCTGGAACCAGATCACCACGAGCTGGCCCACCGTCAGCGGGATGCGCGTGGCCAGGACGCAGGGGACCAGCGCGGAGAAGAAGACGATCGAGGACACCGACACGACACCGACCACCAGGCGGAGCACGAGGTCCTCGGACCCGGCGGCCACGGTCGCGGGCAGAAACACCTCGGCGATCCCCACCGAGAGCGCCTTGGCGGCCAGCATGGGGTCGGAGAGCCCCACCACCCAGGTGAACGGGACGAACACGTAGGCCAGCAGGTCGAAGACCGGGGTGGAGTGCGCCACCACCAGGCCGATGGTGCCCACGGACATGATCGACGGAAGGATGGACATGCTCATCCGGACCCCGTCGGCGAAGTTCACCCACACGTTGCGCGGCAGCGACGGCGCCGCGAGCAGGGCCCCTCGGGCCTCCTTCCAGGCGTGGCCGAGGCGGTTCCCGGTGACCTCCTCCTCCGGCTGCGGCGTCGCCCCCGGGAAGTGGTCGTCCGGGATACGGCTCAGCGGGGGGACGCGCACGAGGATCGCGGTGACCGCGTAGGTGACGAAGAAGGTCAGGAAGAAGTAGGTCAGCCAGATACCCATCAGGTCCAGGGTGTTGGCGATGACCACCATGAACGTGACCGAGACCGTGGAGAACCCGATCGCGATGATCGCCGCCTCCCGGCCCGTGTAGCGCCCGGACTGGTAGACGCGGTCCGTGATGAGCAGCCCCAGCGAGTAGCTGCCCACGAACGAGGCGGCGGCGTCCACGGCTGAGCGCCCGGGAGTGCGCCACACGGGTCGCATCACGCGTTGCAGCAGGACCCCGACGAACTCCATGAGCCCGTACCCCACCAGCATCGCCAGGAAGATCGCGCCGACCGGGACCAGGAGTCCGACGTTGACGGCCACGGCGTTGAACAGGAAGGGCGCGAGATCCTCGCCCATGAACCAGTCCGGGCCGACGTCCAGGATCACCATGGAGGCCACGGCCAGGCCCACGATGTTCAGCAGGGCGAACACCAGCTTCACCCTGCTGTGCCGCCACGTTCCGGTGACGAAGGGGACCACCGTCCCAGCCGCGATGAGCAGCCAGATCACGTAGGGCAGCGCGGGCCCGAGCGCGGTCTGGAGGAGGGTCACCAGATGGTCCAGCGGGATGGCGTTCCGGCCCTCGAAGGTCACCGGAACGAAGAACATGAAGATGCCGATACCGCTGTAGACGACCAGGCGCCACGTCCCGGCCGCCTTCGAAGCGGTCGCGTTGTCGCTCACGGGGGGCTCCTCCTGCCTCTGAAATGGGAGTATTCCGGGAATCGAAGCAGAAAGTGACGCGGAACACCCGGGCCCGAGAGGAGAAAGAGTCCGAGATCTCGGACATCTGGTTCCGGTCCGGCCCGCGTCTGCTGGCATCGACCGCTCACCGCACCTGCCCAGAGCGAGGGCGGGCGACCGCCTCGCAGGAGGCCTGCTCGGCGCATACGGAGCGGTCGGGCCGCGCGGCCTCACATCCGGGATCTCAGCACGTCGCCCTCACAGCCCGGCGCGAACGGATCGAAGCCGTGCTCCAGTAGCCAGCGAACCCCCAGGAGGCTGCGCAGGGACCACCACGCGCGGATCACGTCGAGATCGACATCGGTGCCGTAACCGGTGAGGACCTCGTCGAGGCGCGCCTCGTGTCCGAGCGTCAGGGTGGCGAGGTCGAACAGCGCGTCACCCCTGCCCGCCTCGGACCAGTCGATGATGCCCGTGACCTCGTCGCCGTCGACGAAGACGTGCTCGATCTGCAGGTCGCCGTGGGTGAACCTGGGCGTCCACGGCCGGATGGCGGCCTCGGCGACGCGGCGGTTGCGGGTGACCAGGTCGGCGGGCAGAATCCCGTTCTTCACGAGTGACTCGCACTCCTCGTCGAGCTCCGCCGCCAACTCGTCGGGGTCCCGGCGGCGTCGGCCGGGCCAGGGCGGCAGAGGTGCCTCGTGCAGTTCCCGGACGGCGGCGCCCACCGCGGCCCACGCCGTGGACGACGCGGTCGATCGCCCACCGAGACGCCCGAGCGCCGTCCCGGCGAGCGCGGAGACCGCGAGCACCGGCGGTTCGCGCCACAGGACCTCCGGGGTCGGGACCGGCGCCAGGGACATCGCCTCGACCTCGACGTCGACCCGCGCCTGATCGGCGTCCACCTTCAGGAACACGTGCCCGACGCGCAGGGTGGCGCGCTCGGAATGGGCGGCGACCACTTCGACCTCATCCATAGGCGGCCAGTATCCCCGGGGACGGGCACCGACGTCACCGGGTTTTTCGCCCACTGTGACGCGGGGCCGCCTCGGCACTCCTCACCGGGACGGCCCCGTCGGGTACTCAGCCCAGCTCGCGCAGGTACTCCGCGAACTTCTCCAGACCGTCGATGTTCCTCGGGCCCGAGATGCCCTCGTTGTAGTCCAGCACGAAGAAGTTCTCCTCGGTCACGGCCGGGACCCCCGCCATGGCGGGGGAGGAGGTGAGGAAGTCGATCTTCTCCTGGGCGGGCTGGTCGCCGTAGTCCAGGATGATGATCACCTCCGGCTCCGCCTCCACCACCGACTCCCAGCCCACCTGGGTCCAGCGCTGCTCCAGGTCACCGAAGATGTTGGCGCCCCCGGCGTGCTCGATGATGTCGTGCGGCGGGACCTGGTTGCCCGCCGTGAAGGGCTGGTCGGTGCCGGAGTCGTAGAGGAAGACGGAGGCCGGGTCACCCTCGGGCACCTGCTCCTCCACCGCCGCGACCCGTTCCCGGTAGTCCTCGACCAGCTCGGTGGCGCGCTCCTCCACTCCGAAGATCCGCCCCATGCGCTCCAGGTCCGTGTACAGCCCCTCGAACGGCGTCACCCGTTCGGGGTGCCCGGGGTAGTTGAAGCAGGACTCTGAGTGCATGAAGCTCTGGACGCCGATGCCGTCGAGGATCTCCGGGGTGATGCCCCGCTGGTCGCTGAAACCCGAGTTCCAGCCCGCGACCACCAGGTCCGCCTCCGCGTCCACCACCAGCTCCCGGTTGAGCAGGTCGTCGCTGAGGAACTCGACCGCGGCGTAGTCCTCGGCCCACGGCGACTCCTCCACCGGCGGGTTGGCCGGGGGCATCACGTAGCCGTGCACGTGGTCGACCAGCCCGAGCGCGAACAGCTTGTCCGCGCTGCCGCCCTCGTAGGCGACCACCCGCTGCGGCGTGGTGTACTCCACCTCCTCGCCGCAGCGCTGGACGGTGACCGGTCCGGCACCGGCCTCGGAGACGCCCTCGACCTGGGCGCCGCAACCGGCGAGCAGGACCGAGACGGTCACGAGGGGGACCAGGGAGAGGGGGCGGAGCGGGATTCGGGGATTCATCGGTGGACCTTCCTTGAGGGTGGGAGCCTGTACAGCAGTTGAGGGCCCCCGGTGAGGGGGTGGGGCACGACGGAGGCCTCCACGCCGAAGACCTCGCGCAGCAGACCGGGGGTGAGGACCTTCTCTGGGGTGCCCGCGTCCACGAGCGCACCCTCGGAGAGCACACCGATCACGTCACAGGCCGAGGCGGCCAGGTTGAGGTCGTGCAGGACCACGAGCACCGTCACGCCCACGTCCCGCAGCAGGGAGAGCAGGTCGAGCTGATGGCGCACGTCCAGGTGGTTGGTGGGCTCGTCCAGCACCAGCACGCGCGGTTCCTGGACCAGGGCGCGGGCCACCAGGACCCGCTGGCGTTCCCCGCCGGACAGCTCGAGCACGCCGCGCCCGGCCAGGTGAGCCACGTCCAGCAGCTCCATCGAGCTCCGGCACAGCTCCCGCTCACGCGCGCTCAGCGGCTGGTTCCCACGCAGGTGGGGGGTGCGTCCCAGTGCGACCAGCTCCGCCACCGTGAAGTCGAGGTCGCTCCCGTTCTCCTGCGTGAGTGCCGCGACCCGCTGGGCGCTGGCACGCGGGCTCATCGAGGTCAGGTCCTCGCCGCCGAGCAGCACCCGGCCCGCGCTGGGGCCCAGGGCCCGGTACACGCAGCGCAGGGCCGTCGACTTTCCGGAACCGTTGGGTCCGACGAGCCCGACCACCTGCCCGTCGGGGACGTCCAGGGTGAGCCGTCGCACGATCCGGACGCCGCCCAGGTCCACTGACAGATCGTCGATGCGCAGGTCCATCAGCGTCCTCCGAACAGGTAGCCACGACGGCGCATCAGCGCGATGAACACGGGAACGCCGACCAGGGCCGTGATCACGCCGAGGGGGAGCTCACGTGGGGCCACCACCACCCGGGAGACCAGGTCCACCCAGACCATGAGCACCGCGCCCGCCAGCGGCGCCACAGTGAGCACCCTGCGGTGGTCGGCGCCCACGAGGATGCGCACGATGTGCGGCACCACCAGGCCGACGAACCCGATCGCGCCGCTCACCGCCACCATCGCGCCGGTCATGACGGCGGTCAGGACGAACAACCACCGGCGCAGACGGTCCGCGTCCACCCCGAGGCTGGCGGCGGTCTCGTCGCCCAGCGCCGTCACGTCCAGTGAGCGGGCCCGGGAGCGCAGCAGGAGCACGCCCAGCACCACGGCGGCCGCGACCACGGGCAGCGAACCCCAGGTGGCCGCGCCGAAGCTGCCCATGGTCCAGTACAGGACGGTGCTGGTGGCCTCGTTGCTCGGGGCGAGGTAGACGATCACGCTCATGACGGCCTGGAAGCCGAAGGACAGCGCCACACCCGTCAGGACCAGACGCAGCGGGGTGACGCCCATCCGCGAGTAGGAGACGGTGTAGACGAGCAGGGTCGCCGCCAGGGCCCCGGCGAAGGCCCCGGCCGAGACCGCGTGCACACCCAGGGCCGAGACGCCCAGGACGCCGACCAGGACGGCGCCCACGGAGGCCCCGGAGGAGACCCCGAGGATGTAGGGGTCGGCGAGGGGGTTGCGCACCATCGCCTGGACGGCCACGCCGACCGCGCCGAGCCCGGCGCCCACGATGGCGGCGAGCAGGACCCGGGGGGTGCGGATCTGCCAGATGACCTGGTAGCGCGTGAGCTCGTCGGCCTGGATACTGCCGCCGCTCAGGGCGGCCCAGAGGTAGCGGACGGTCTCCTGCGGGGGGATGACCGCCGAGCCGAGGCCGATCGCCAGGACGGCGGAGACGACCAGTGCCAGGGTGAGGACCAGGGCGGCGGTCGTGGTGCCCGCCGGTGTGGTCAGCCAGCGGACCCGGGGGGCGGGTTCGGGGC
>NZ_LAVM01000021.1:0-74583 GCF_001083815.1 Nocardiopsis sp. SBT366
CCCTGTTGTGGGGTGGGAGAGTAGGTCGCTGCCACGGTTTTTCTTGATAGGGGAGGGGAAGGGCTTGTCCTTTGGGGCGGGTTCTTTCCCTTCTTTTTTGTTGGGGTTGTTTGTGCGTTTGTGAACGCCTTTCTCAGGGTCGTTTCCCCATGGGGTGCTGGCGGGCCGGACCTCCTGCGATGGGAGGATTTCCGTATGACGAACACAATCCCCGCGGACCTGCTGGCGGCCGCTGAGGCGGCGAACGGATTCATGCCCACTGACGAGGGGATGGCTCTCTTCGAGACGGCCCTGGAGTACGCGGACCGCGGACCCGTCGTGGAGATCGGCACCTACTGCGGCAAGTCCACCGTGTTCCTCGGTGCCGCCGCGCGCGTGGGCGGGGCCAGGGTCATCACCGTCGACCACCACCGGGGGTCCGAGGAGCACCAGGAGGGCTGGGAGTACCACGACAGCTCCCTGATCGACCCGGTCACCGGGAAGTTCGACACCCTGCCGCACTTTCGGCGCACGATCACCCAGGCGGGTCTGGACGACGAGGTCATCGCGATCACGGGGGCCTCAGTCGACGTCGCGGCGGTCTGGGGCACTGAGCTGGGCATGCTGTTCATCGACGGCGGACACAGCGAGAGGGCGGCCCAGAACGACTACGAGGGCTGGTCGCCGCACGTCGCCCAGGGCGGGGCGCTGGTCATCCACGACGTCTTCCCGAACCCGGAGGACGGCGGCCGGCCGCCGTACAACGTCTACTGCCGCGCGCTGGACTCCGGGAAGTTCAGGGAGGTGCGCGTGGTGGGATCCATGCGGATCCTGGAGCGCGTTTCCTGAAGCGATTCGGGGGCGGGCGCGGCATTCGTGACGGGGGCTCTGGTGAATCGAATGCGTACGCTCAGTGATTGTCCCTGAGTGTGGCAATATTGGTCCAGTATTGTGAGTGAGCCAACACCCGGACATGGACACGCCTTCGGAGGGTAAGCCTTCGGTAAGAAGTGACCGTGCGGTTACGGATTCGGCCTTGACACGGTTACGTGCGGGTATCGTGGCTTTGAGAGTGGAGCGATGGTGGTGATTTTCCCCGAAATACCGCTTCAGCCCTGAATCGACTGAACCGATCAGGGGCACTCGCGCGTCAAACACCAGGACGGCACGGTGCCGGACGTGATTTGCCTTGGGGGCGGGGAGCTGAGCAAGAGCACACACGGCGATGGCGGGACGGACGGACAGCGTCCCGAATCGAACACGCCGGAGACGAAAGAGACCTCTGCTGAGGAGCTGTCCACTCAAACGACCCCCCAGGGTGATGATCTATCCACCAGCGGTGAGGATCAATCCGTGGGGGAGGCATCGGAGTCGGCTGGCGAGGCCAACGGCCAACCCGAGCCGGAGTTCGTCCCGGGGGCCATCGCTTTCAAGACGAGCGGCACGTTCCTGCGTGACCGCGTTGCCATGACACTGGCCGAGCAGGGCTTCGAGTCCGAGGGGTCTGATTCGACCGGGACGGGTGACGACTCGGAGAGGGCGAAGCCGGAGGCCTCCGAAGTGGACTCCGACGACGGACCCGCCGACGACGCATCCGCCGCCGGTGCGGAGGACGAGGCCGACCGGGTTGTCACCGCAGACCGGACCGCCGGGGAGTCCGCGAGCGCGGCCACCGGGCAAGCCGATCTGGAGGAGGCCCGAACCGAACAGATCCCGGTCCTTGGAGCCGAGGAGACCGAGGACGCGGCCGAACCCGCGGCGGCCCCCGCCGTCACCGGCTCCGGACCCTCCTCGGAGCCGGAGAAGGTGACCGAGCCCGAGCCCGACCCCGGGACCGACGCCGCGAAGGATTCCGACGACGGCGCTCGGACCGAGGCCATGCCCGCACCCGCGGCTGGCGCGGTGGCCTTCGCTGGCGCTGCGCCGGAGCCGGACGACGCGGAACACGGAGCCGGGAGCGGATCGGCCGAGGGCACCGACACCGGTGCCACGGCGCAGACCGCGGCCATGTGGCCGACGCCCCGACGGTTGTCGGACTACGTGTCGGACAGGCCAACGCCGGAGGGGCCCAACGGCCCCGCCGAGGGCGGAGTGACCGGGGCGGCGGCCTCGGGCGGAGCCGGTACCCCCGGGGGGCCGGGAGGGCCCGGTGGGCCCACCGACAGCGCAGGGGGGCCGGGTGAGGGTTCCGGGAAGAACAGGAAGAAGGCGAAGAAGCCGCTCTGGCTGCGCCTCCTGCTGGCCTTCCTCGCCGTCACCGGCCTGGGCGTCGTCCTGGCCTGCGGTGTCTTCACGTTCTTCTACGTGACCGTCGAGGTTCCGGACGCGGCCAAGGCCGACGCGGTGGAGCAGGGCTCCACCTTCTACTTCGCGGACGGCGAGACCGAGTTCGCCTACCGGGGCACTGACCGCGAGGTCATCAGCTACGACGAGATGACGGCCGGCGGTGACCACGTGGTCGAGGCGGTCATCTCCGCCGAGGACCGTGGTTTTTGGACCGAGCCCGGTGTCTCGCTCAGCGGCACCATGCGCGCGGTGTGGTCCACCATCACCGGCGAGCAGGTGCAGGGCGGTTCGACCGTCACCCAGCAGATGGTGCGCAACTACTACGAGGGCGTCTCCTTCGAGCAGACCGTGTCCCGCAAGATCCAGGAGATCATCATCTCCATCAAGGTGGATCAGAGCGAGGACAAGGAGTGGGTGATGGAGCAGTACCTCAACACCATCTACTTCGGTCGCATGTCCTACGGCGTCCAGGCGGCTTCGCAGGCGTACTACCACAAGGACGTCGACGAGCTCACCGCTGAGGAGGCCGCCTTCCTGTCCGCCGCCATCCAGCAGCCGACCCGGTTCGGCCAGGCGGACGTGGAGACCACGCCCGACATGGAGAACCGCTGGCAGTACGTGGTCAACGGGATGGTCACCACCGGGGCGATCACCCAGGCCGAGGCGGACGCCATGGAGTTCCCGGCACCCGAGCCGGAAAAGAGCACGGAGGACCTCAGCGGCTACCGGGGGTACATGCTCCAGGAGGCCATGAGCGAGCTGACGGACCTCGGCTACACCGAGGACCACATCAACCGCCAGGGCTTCAGGATCGTCACGACCTTCGACAAGGACATGATGGACGCCGCCTACGAGTCGGTGGAGGAGATGGTCGACCCGGACAGCCTTCCCGAGGGCGTCAACATCGCGCTGACCACCATCGACCCGGAGACCGGCGAGGTCCTGGCCTTCTACGGCGGCCACGACTACCACCTGAACCAGTACGACAGCTCGTTCCTGGGGGCCGCCCAGGCGGGGTCGGCGTTCAAGCCGTACGTGCTGGCGACGGCGTTGGAGCAGGGCTACGGCCTGAACTCCACGGTGGACGGCCGCGGGCCGAGGGAGATCCAGGGTTCCCGTGTGCAGAACGCGGGAGACGCGCCCGGTGGCGTCATGACGCTCACCCAGGCCACCACGGTGTCCAACAACCTGGGCTTCGTGGAGCTAGCCCAGGAGGTCGGCTTCGACAACATCAGGCAGACCGCCTACGACGTGGGCCTGCCCGACGGGAGCATCGACGACAACCAGCTCGTCCCGGTCATGCCGCTGGGCGCCACGAGCGTTCGCTCGGTGGACCAGGCCAGCGGTTACGCGACCTTCGCCAACGGTGGCGTGCACATGGAGGCGCACGTCGTCAAGGAGATCGTCAACCAGGACGGTGACAACGAGCGGCCCGAGATCGAGGGCAAGAGGGCCCTTGAGGCATCGACCGCGGCCGACGTCACCTACGCCCTGGAGCAGGCGGTCAGCTCCGGCACGGGTACCGCCGCGCAGCTGTGGGACCACCCGGTCGCGGGCAAGACCGGCACCACCAACGGCAGCGTGGCGGCCTGGTTCGTCGGGTACACGCCGCAGCTGTCCACGGCGGTCGGGGTCTACAGCGGCAACAACGAGAGCTTCCAGGTCCCGGGGTACAACATCTCCGGCGGCGGTCTGCCCGCCCAGATGTGGGAGTCGTACATGAACCGCGCCATGGAGGGCTACGAGCCCGCCTCGTTCCCGGGCCCCGAGTTCGGTGGAACCACGGAGAACTGGGCCCCGGACCCGGCGACCCAGGAGCCGCAGCAGCCCGAGGCGCCGCAGAACGACCAGCCGGAGACGCCGGAGGGGGAGCCGCCGCCCCCCGAGGAGCCGGTCGACCCGGGGCCGGACATCCCGGAGGACCCGACCTTCCCGGAGAACCCCGAGTGGCCGGGTGACCCGGAGGATCCGGGTATCCCGGAAACGCCGCCAGGCCGGGGCGAGGAAGGCTGACGAACGAGCGAAGGAGGGCCCCTCGGGGCCCTCCTCGTGTGTTCGGGGTCGGAGTTCAGGCCCCGGTGTGCAGGAACACCCGGGAGCCGGGGGTGGCGCGGGTGAGCGCGTCCACCGCCAGGATGATCGCCGCCGAGGTCCACGTGCTGCGCTCCACCGGCCAGCGCACCTGTTCGGCGAACTGGTATCCGGTCCAGTAGACGCCGTCGTCCGCGTCGCGCAGGTGCTGCACGTCCCGCAGGACGCGTACCGCGGTCTCCGTCTCTCCCATGGCGGCCAGCGCCATGACCAGCTCCGAGGACTCCGCCGCGGTCACCCAGGGCTGGTCGCTCACACAGCGCACTCCCAGTCCGGGCATGACGAAGGTGTCCCAGCGCTCGGCGATCCGCTCCTTGGCGGCCTCGTCGCGCAGCACACCGCCGAGGATCGGGTAGAACCAGTCCATCGAGAAGCGGGAGCGGTCCGAGAACAGCCCCTCGTCCTCGGTGATGAGTTCGGCCAGACGGTCGGCCGCCTTGGACCAGTCGGGTCGTTCGCGGCCCAGCCGCGCGCCCAGCTCGGTCCCGCAGCGCAGGGCGTGGTGCACGCTCGCGCACACGGTGAGCAGCGCGTGGTCGCCCGGGGATCCGTCCTCGGAGCGGGCCCACAGGATCTCGCCCTGCTCGCCGCGCAGGGCCAGCACGAACTGCAGGCCGCTCTCCACCACGGGCCACATCCGCTCGGCGAAGTCGACGTCGCCGGTGGTCAGGAGGTGGTGGAGGAGCCCCACGGCCGGGTAGGCGGCGTGGTTGGCCTCGCGCAGCGCCGTCACGGGCCGCCCCTGGCGGTACTTGGCGTACCAGCCGCCGTCGGGGTGGCGGCTCCCGTCCAGCCACAGGTAGGCGCGGCGGGCCGCCTCGGCGTGCTCGGGGACGAGCACGCCGGTGACGGTCAGCGCCATGGCGCACTCCACGTGGTCCCACACGTCGGCGTGGCCGCCCGGGAACCACGGGATCACCCCGTCGCGCTCCTGGGAGCGCACGAGGTAGTCCGCGGACCGGTACAGCTGTTCGGCGCTGAGGACCCCGGGCAGGTGGAGGGCGCCGGGGTCGGACGGTGCGGGTGCCATCAGGCGGCCGCGTCGGTGTGCGGCTTGCGCACGTACACGATGACGCTCTTGCCGATGACGGGGTTGAGGAGCCGCTCGGCCACCCGGGTGACCTTGGGGGCCTGGAGCATGTCCCAGACCAGGAGGTCGTGGTAGGCCTTGGCGGCCGGGTGGTCGTTGTTGTCGGTGCCCACGGCGCACTTGATCCACCAGTACGGGGCGTGCAGGGCGTGCGCGTGGTGGTGCGGGCCGATCACGAACCCGGTGGCCTTGAGCTTGGCCTCCAGCTCGGCGCGGGTGTAGATGCGGATGTGGCCGCCCTCGTTGGTGTGGTACTCCTCCGAGAGGGCCCAGCAGATGCGTTCGGGCAGGAAGCTGGGCACGGTGACGGCGGCGATGCCGCCGGGCCTGAGGACCCGGTACAGCTCCTTCATGGCGGCGGTGTCGTGCGGCAGGTGCTCGAAGATCTCGGCGGCCACGACGCGGTCGAAGCTGTCGTCGTCGAAGGGCATGTCGAGGGCGTCACCCTTGACCGTCTCGGCCTTGGCGGAGGCCGGGGCCTCCCCCTCGTGGGCCATGGCCGCGAACATGGTCTCGACGTCGGCGAGGTCGCTCACGTTCTGGTCGAAGGCGACCACGTCGGCACCGCGTCGGTAGATCTCGAAGGCGTGGCGGCCGCCGCCGCAGCCGAGGTCGAGGACGCGCTGGCCGGGGCCGACGGGGAACAGGTTGAAGTCGACGGTGATCAGTGGAGGCTCCCTAGGGACGGTGCTGCGGGTCGTGGGATCAGGCGCCGTTCGCGCGGGCCCGCACGGGTGCGGGCCGGGTGTCGTCGTCTCCGGTACCGGCGCTGGTCCCCTTGACGGCGTCGATGGTGGTGGCGTAGCGCTGGGCGGTGAGTTCGGCCACGGCCTTCCAGGTGAAGCGCTCCTGGACCCGGCGCCAGGCGGCGGCGCCCATGCGCTCGCGCTCGGCGTCGTCGTCGAACAGGGAGGCGAGTTCGGCGGCCAGCAGTTCGGGGTCGCCCGGGGGGATGAGGCGCCCGGCGTCGCCGTCGGTGCCGACCACCTCGGGCAGGGCGCCCGCGTGGCTGGCGACGAGGGGTGTGCCGCAGGCCATGGCCTCCACGGCGGGCAGGGAGAAGCCCTCGTAGAAGGAGGGGACGACCGCGATCTGGGCGCTGGAGACGAGTTCGCCCAGCTGCTCGTCGTCGATGCCGCTGACGAACTCCACGCGGTCGCGCAGGCCGAGTTCGTCGACGAGCTGGTCGGTGGGGCCGCCGGGTTTGGGCTTGCTGACGATCCTCAGGGTGATGTCGCGTTCGGTGGCGAGCTTGGCGGCGGCGCGCAGGAGCACGCTGACCCCCTTGAGGGGGCTGTCGGCGCTGGCGGTGCACACGATGCGGCCGGGGACGCGTTCCACCTCGGGGCGGGGGTGGAAGTAGCGGGTGTCCACGCCGAGCGGGGTGACCTCCATGGTGGCGGGGTCGACGCCGAACTCGCGGGCGATGTCGTCGGCGGAGGACTGGGAGGGGACCAGGATCGGGTCGAGGCGGCGGGCCACCCGCGCCTGCATCCTGACGAATCCGTACCAGCGGCGCTTGGAGAGCTTCTGGAGGCCGCGGGCCTCCTCGATCTCGATCCGGCGGTCCACGCTGATGGGGTGGTGGATCGTGGTGACCAGGGGGAGTCCCGCTGACCTGATGCCGAGCAGACCCCACCCGAGGGTCTGGTTGTCGTGCACGACGTCGAACTCGTCGAGGCGGCGGCGGAGTTCGCGGTTGGCGCGCAGGGAGTAGGTGAGGGGCTCCGGGAACCCGGCGGTCCACATGGTGGCGACCTCCAGGACGTCGATCCAGTCGCGCCACTCGCGCACGGGCGGGGCGACGAAGGGGTTTGCGTCGTTGTAGAGGTCGAGGGAGGGGATCTTCTCCAGGGTGACGCCCTCGTCGAGGACGGGGTAGGGCTGTCCGGAGAAGACGGTGACCTCGTGACCGAGCGCGGCCAGTTCGCGTGACAGGTGGCGGACGTAGACTCCCTGCCCGCCCACGTGCTGTTTGCTGCGGTACGACAGGAGGGCGACGCGCAGGGGGCGTTCGCCGGAGGGCCGTGGGGTCGGTCCCGTGCTGGTGCCCGACTGGGTCAAGAGTCCACCTCTTCGTTGGATCGCGTGCCCGGTCGCCGCCGTTGGTGCCCCGGTACTGGCCGGAGCCGCTGGTGGGCGGCTGCTGGGATGCTGCGCGCCCCCATATGTTACTCGCGAGTTCACTCGGGGTCGGCGCCGGGCATCAGGTACAGGGGATCATATTCGGGGCGTCGTCCCCGGGGTGACGTTGGCCCAGCGGGGTCGGTGTGGCGTGCCCTCGCGAACGACGCGGCCGCGCTCCTCCAACAGGCGAAGGTGTGCGGCGGTCTCGGAGGCGGCCATGTGCCGGGCCAGTGGTCTCATGTCCGCCCAGGGGCGCCGCCACTCCAGGCGTGAGGTGAGTTCCCACAGGGTGGTGGGTCCCTGCTGCACCAGGCGAACCATGAGGTCCAGGCGCTCCTCGTGGTGGTCGACGATCTCCTTCGCGCGCTCGCGCAGTCCGGAGAAGCGCCTCTCGTGTGAGGGAAGACATAGGAGACGCTCGGCCCCGGGCAGGCCGCCGATCCGGGCCTGGGAGGCGAGGAAGTCGCCGAGCGGGTCGCCCTCGGCGGAGTCCAGGGGGAACTGGCCCACGTGCGGGGTGATGCGTGGCAGGACGTGGTCGCCGGTGAACAGGAGTTCGCGTCCGGCGAGGTGGAGGCACAGGTGCCCTGGCGTGTGGCCGGGGGTCCACACGGCGCGCAGGTCCAGGCCGGGGACGTCGACGCGCTGGCCGTCGTCGAGGGCGGTGTCGGGGAGCGCGGGCGGTCGGAAGACGGTGGGCGAGGCGCGGAAGGCCTCGACGTCCTGGTCGGGGAAGCCCGCTCGGGCCATCTGTTCGATGACGGAGGCGGCACGCTGGTCGTCGGTGCGCTCCTCCTGGCGGCGCAGGACCTCGGCGTCGGCGGGGTGCATGGCGATCCAGGCGTCCGAGGCCGCGCGCAGGCGTCCGGTGAGTCCGGAGTGGTCGGCGTGGAAGTGGGTGACGACGGCGCCACGGACCTCGTCCACCCGGTGCCCTGCCTGGTGGAGGCCCTTGACCAGGGCGTCCCAGGAGTCGTCGTGGTCCCAGCCGGTGTCGACGAGGACGGGGCCGACGGGGGAGTCGAGGGCGTAGACGTAGGTGAACCCGATGGGGTTGTGGGGGACCGGAACGGGGATGCTCCACAACCCCTCGCCCAGGTCCTCTACTGGGGGAACCTCACGCATCCCTGGCCGACCTCTCCACTGGAAACCGAATCGGGTTCGATTCTAGGGAAGGGTCCTTCGAGCCGTGCGGGGGTGGGTACCTCCGGGGCTCGGACGCGGCCCGCCGCATTTCGGACCGACAAAATAGAACATATTCTACAAAGGTCGGAGTGTCGTCCCGAAAGTTCCGGCCAAGTTCTCGTATTGCCTCTGTCACGTCGGGCGATGAGGCGAGGATCATGGGTTCCAGGCGCTGTGATCAAGGGAATTCGTTGGATAACGTGTTCTCGTGAGCCGGGTCGCCGGGCGCGGGTCCACCGGGCTCGGCCGACCCTCGGCCGTCGCACCTCGGCGACGCGCGGACCGATGACGAATGGGAGAGACCCTGTGGCGGTGCAGGCACCGATCGGAACGATGACACGGAGTCAGACCCAGCGTCGTCGGCGCATCGTCCAGACCGCGGCCGCCCTGGCGGTGCGCGGTGGCGTGGAGGCCATGCAGATGCGTTCGGTCGCCGAACGCGCGGGTGTCGCCTTGGGCACGCTCTACCGTTACTTCCCCTCCAAGATGGACCTGGTCGTGGCCGTGGTCACCGAGGAGCTCGACCTCCTGGAGGGCGGCATCGTCCGCCGTCCGCCCACCGCAGACAGCCCCTCCGGCCGGGCGGTCGACGTCCTGCTGCGCGCCACGCGCGGTCTCATGCGCGAGCCGGAACTGGCCGACGCCCTGGTGCGGTCCCTGATCATGGCCGAGGTCAAGATCGAGCTGGACGTGCGCATCAGCGACCTCGTGTGGAGGGTGGCCACCGGCAACCTCGAGGGCGCCGACACCACCGACGAGGCCGGCGAGGACGCGGCGGAGGCCGGTACCGACGTGGACCGCGACAGCACCGGGTACGTCCTGGTCGGCGCGCTCACCAGCGTGTGGATCTTCGAGCTGGTGGAGATCCTCAAGGGACGCCGCGACGTCGACGAGGTCGAGAGGCGTCTCCAGGCCGCCGCCGAACGCCTGCTCTCCTCCTTCTGACGGCTCCGGCTCCCCACGGCTCCCGCCAGGGGGCGTCCGCCTCGTAGCGCCGTCCCGGTCGGCTACTCGGCCGGTTCGTCCACCTCGCTCTGCCCGCTCCCGAACAACAGTCCCAGCAGGCCTCCGAGCAGGCCGGGGGAGCCGTTCCCGGGAGACCCGCCGCCGCCTCCGGGCGGCTCCTCCTCGTCCTCACCCTGGCCGGGGTCGGGCTGCTCCGCCGGGGGCTCGGGTGCGCCCGGACCCTCACCTGGGGCCTCCGGTCCGTTGCCGCCGTGCTCCTCCCGGGGCTGGCCCCCGTCGTCGCCCTCGTCGTCGCCCTCGTCGCGTGGCCCGTTCGGGCTGCCGCTGGGGCCGTCGCTCCTCGGTGTGTCCGTCCCGGGGGCCTCGGTACTCGTCTCCCCGGCGGCGGTGGCCGAGGTCGGCTCGGTCCCCGGCTTGCCGTCGGAGGCGGTGGAGACCGCCTCCACCTCGGACAGGCCCGGACGCTGCCCCGGCAGGGCCGGGCCGGAGTCGATCATGGTGGTGGGGCCGCCGACCGAACTGGCCCACCACCACAGCCCCAACGCGACCACGACCGTGGCCAGTCCGGAGACCGCGGGCAGCGGCCAGCGCCTGCGGCCGGTGTCGGTGATCTCGCCGTGCGGGTCGTGGTCGGGGGAGGGCAGCGGTGAACGCGCGTCGTCGCGCACGGGGTGGTCCGCGGTCATCACTCGGTCGCCGGGCAGGGCCCGGGGGAGCGGGACCTCGACGGGGCCGGCGTCCTCGCCCGCTTCGACCACCGGGTCGCCGGGCGGGCGCGAGCGGTGGACCGGGTAGCCGTCCGCGGTGAGCGGTTGCATGGCGGCGGCGATCCGGGCGCGTTCCTCGGCCGCGTCGGGTGAGGTACAGGTACGCACGACCCGGTCGCGCAGACCGGGCGGCGCCCCGGGCGGGCGCAGCAGGGCCAGCGCGGAGGAGACCTGGTGCACCTGGGTGCGCCAGTTGCCGCTGGGGGTGTCCTCGTCGGGTTCGGGCGCGGGAAGGTCCTCCAGTCCCTCCGCCGCTCGGCGGATCGCGGAGCGGGAGAGCTCGCCGCAGATCCTCGGTTCCAGTCCCAGCACCCGGGAGACGGCCGAGGTGGACAGCGCGTGGCGCAGGTTCAGCTCGACGAGTTCCCGGTGGCTGGCGGGCAGGCGGGAGAACATCCGCGCGACCGGTGCCTCGGCGGGCACGGTGGCCAGGCGCGTGTAGGGGCAGGTGTGCGCGAATCCGCGCCGCTGACAGGCGGCGCGGACGAGCGCGAAGAGCCAGGGGCCCCGGTCGGCGGGGTCCGCGAGTCTGGACCCCAGTTCGACCCCGGCTACGAGGGCCTCGTGTACGGCGTCGGTGACGGGGTCCTCGTCGGGCCGGTCAACGCGCTCGCTGTACTGGTCGGGGTCGCCCAGCAGGGACCACGCGTACCGGAAGAGCGGCTGCGCGAACGCGTCGTGCAGCCCCTCGACGGTGTCGGTCGTCGGTACGCCTGTTTCGTTACCTCTGGTCACGATTCTCCCCCCACTCCTGAGGTGACGCTAGCGAGGGGAGGCGTCTGGTGTGGGCGAATGGATCAGCTGTGGCTGGAAGGTGAGACTTCTGTTACCGTCCATGCGCCTGCGGCGTCACTCGCCACGCGCCGCCGACCTCGCCCACGTGCCCCCTACTCGCCGCCCCGGGAGGGTTGGCCGATGGAGACCATGCGCTCCACCGAGCGACGGGCCCGCTCGGCGGTCCCGGGGTCCACGTGGATCTCGGTGGTGCCGTGGCGGAGCGAGTTCAGCAGCTTGTCCGCGTCGATCATCTTCATGTAGTGGCACTCGGCGCGGGAGTTGACCGCCTCGAACTCCGTGGTGGAGTTGGCGTTGCGCAGCTGGTGCAGCATGCCGGTCTCGGTGGCGATGAGCACCTTCTTGGCGGTGGTGTTCTCGGCGGCGCTCAGCATCCCGCCGGTGGAGAGGACCTTGACGCGCTCCTCCGGGACCGCGCCGCTGCCCACGAGGTAGAGCGCGGAGGTCGCGCAGCCGCACTCGGGGTGGACGTACACCTCGGCGTCGGGCTCGGACGCGACCCGTTCGCGCAGGGTGTGGCCGTCGATTCCGGCGTGCACGTGGCACTCGCCCATCCAGATGTGGATGTTCTCGCGGCCGGTGACCCGCTTGACGTGGGCGCCCAGGAACTGGTCCGGGAGGAAGAGGATCTCCTTGTCCTCCGGGATGGACCGGATGACGTCGGCCGCGTTGGAGGAGGTGCAGCAGATGTCGGTCTCGGCCTTGACCGCCGCCGTGGTGTTGACGTAGGCGACCACGACCGCGCCGGGGTGCTGGGCCTTCCAGGCGCGCACGTCCTCCGCGGTGATGGTGTCGGCCAGCGAGCACCCCGCGTTGGGATCGGGCAGCAGGATGGTCTTCTCCGGTGCGAGGATCTTGGCCGTCTCGGCCATGAAGTGCACACCGCAGAAGACGATGGTGCTGGCGTCCACGCTCGCGGCCAGCCGGGAGAGAGCCAGGGAGTCGCCGGTGTGATGGGCGACGTCCTGGATTTCCGGGCGCTGGTAGTTGTGCGCGAGGATGACAGCGTCGCGCTCCTCTGCCAGGCGGCGGACCTCGGAGGCCCACTCCTGCCTGGTCATGGTGTCCGCCGTCGCGGTGACCGATGCCATGTCCTACTACTTCCTTGAGGCTGTGGGCACGCCGTGCGGGCGCCGTGCCAGGGGAGATGAGTGCGCCGACCAAGTTTTTGTCTGCCAGGCACAAACCTGGTGAAGCTTAACATGGCGTGGAACGGAAGGGACAGGGTGGATATCCCGGAAGCAAACGGACAGGCCATGGTGGCCGCAGCGGGCCCGACCGCGACGGCCGACCCCGAACGGGGGGGAGGGGCCGCGGTGCTGTCCGCGCACGAGGCGATCGCGGTCGTCCTCCAGATCCGCGCGGGCGAGCTGTGCGTCCTGTTGTGGCGGCGGGCCCTGCCGCCCTGCGAGGGCGAGTGGGCGCTGCCCGGCGGGCGACTCGGTGCCGACGAGAGCCTTGGCGCCTCGATCCGCCGTCAGCTCGCGCAGAAGGTCGACGTCCGCGACCTCAGCCACATGGAACAGCTGGAGACCCGCAGCGACCCCGACCGCGACCCCCAGCGCCGCACCCTGGCCACCGCGTACCTGGGGCTGGTCCCGGCGCACATCGACCCGGTGGTTCCGGCGGACACCGACTGGCACCCCGCCGCCGACCTGCCCCCGATGGCCTTCGACCACGCCTCCATCGTCCTCTCGGGCCGCCGCCGACTGCGCTCCAAGCTCAGCTACACCAACCTGGGGTTCGCCCTGGCACCGCCGGAGTTCACGATGTCGGAGCTGTCGGCCCACTACCGGGCCGCCCTCGGGCACGACGTGGCCGCCACCAACCTGCGCCGGGTCCTGCTGCGGCGCGGACAGATCGAGGAGACGGGTCGTTCGGTGCCCTCCGGCCGCTCTGGCGGCCGACCCGCCGCGCTCTTCCGCTTCCGGGCGCGCGAACTGGAGGTCACCGACGCCTTCGCCGTGCTGCGCCCTCCCGGCACCTGAGCCCCGTGCGTCGCGGGCCCGGGCCGCTCCGGTCCGGGTCCGCGCCGGTACAGGCCTTGTACACTCCCTAACCGTGGCAATTCGTACTGTGGTGTTCGACGTCGGCGAGACACTCATCGACGAGACGCGGATCTTCGCGCGCTGGGCGGACCGGTTCGCGATCCCGCACATGGCGTTCTTCGGCACCATCGGCGCGGTGATCGCCTCCGGCGGCACGCTCACCGACGGCTTCCGGCTGCTCGTGCCCGGGTTCGACCTGGAGGCCGAGAGCGCCCGCTGGCGCGCCGAGGACCCCGAGGGCGCCCGCGAGCACTTCGACGAGCGCGACCTCTACCCCGACGTGCGCCCCGCCTTCAAGGCCATGAACGAGGCCGGGCTGTCCCTGGTGATCGCGGGAAACCAGCCGCCCGAGGCCGGACCGGCCCTGGACGCCATGGGCCTGGGAGTCGACGGCATCGGCATCTCCGACGTGTGGGGCACGCAGAAGCCCGAGCCCGAGTTCTTCGACCGCGTCCTGGAGCTGGCCGACCGCGTCCGCCCGGGTGTCACGGCGGGGGAGATCCTCTATGTCGGCGATCGCGTCGACAACGACGTCCTCCCCGCCCGCCGCGCGGGAATGCGCACCGCCCTGCTGCGCCGGGGCATCTACGGGTACCGTCACGCGGCCACCCCCGACGCCGAACGGGCCGACGTGGTGGTCGACGACCTCCACCAGCTCTCCGACTGGATCTCCGACCAGGGCTGAGCCCGACCGGAATGTGACGTCCGCCGGGTCATACTCATGTTCGAACGCGGGTGGCGTGTCGTCTGTCCCACCACCTCCTGGCCTCGGGTACCCTTCCCGGCACGCCCAGGGACCGACCGGGGTCGCGGTCCGGTCACGGTGCCCGATTCAACCCGTTTGATCCCCAGGCCCAGGGGAAGGCTGCGTACCTGCGCGGCTCCCCGCGGTAACACCAACCGGCCCCCGAACGGAGACGACCCCGCGATGATCACATTCGAGGGCGCCGCCAAGACCTATCCAGACGGCACCGTCGCCGTCGCCAGCCTGGACCTGACCGTGGAGTCCGGCGGGACCACGGTCTTCGTCGGGCCCTCCGGCAGCGGCAAGACGACCTCCCTGCGGATGATCAACCGCATGGTCGAGCCCACCGCCGGAACCATCCGCGTCGACGGCGCGGACATCCGCGAACAGGACCCGGCCCAGCTGCGCCGCTCCATCGGCTACGTCATCCAGCAGGCGGGACTCTTCCCGCACCGCACGGTCCTGGACAACATCGCCACGGTGCCGCTGCTCCTGGGATGGCGGCGCAGCAAGGCGCGCGCACGAGCCGCCGAGCTCATGGAACTGGTCGGCCTCGAACCCGCCCAGGCCAAGCGCTACCCGCACCAGCTCTCCGGCGGCCAGCAGCAGAGGGTCGGCGTCGCCCGCGCCCTCGCCGCCGACCCGCCGATCCTGCTCATGGACGAGCCGTTCAGCGCCGTCGACCCGGTCGTGCGCACCAGCCTCCAGGACGAGCTGATCCGCCTCCAGCAGGAACTGAACAAGACGATCGTGTTCGTCACCCACGACATCGACGAGGCCGTGCGCCTCGGCGACCGCATCGCGGTCTTTCGCCCCGGCGGCGAACTCGCGCAGTACGACTCCCCGAAGCGCCTGCTGGCCGATCCCGTGGACGCGTTCGTCGAGTCGTTCATCGGCTACGACCGGGGCGTGCGACGCCTCTCGTTCTTCCCCGCCAGCGGACTCTCCCTGCGTGAGGACGTCGTCTTCGACGACGAGGACCGGGTCGAGCGGGCCAAGGACGTCGTCGCCGGGGACGCCGAACCCTGGGCCCTCGTGGTGGACCCCGACCGGATGCCCCGAGGGTGGGTCAGCGCGGCGCAGCTCGACCGGGCCCCCACCGGGGTGCCGCTCGGCTCACTGGACCTGGCGCCCTACGGCCACACCTTCGACGTGGCGGTCGACTCCCTGCGCGCCGCCCTGGACGCCGCCGTGCTCTCACCCGCGGGCCGCGCCGTCGGCGTGGACGACGAGGGCCGGGTCGTCGGCGTGGTCTCCCAGGACGACCTCGGCTCCGCGATCTGGTCGGTGTCCGAGTGATCGCCGCCGACGGCGGGAACTGGGCCGTGGGGGCCTGGGAGTGGGCGGTGCGGGTCACCGACTGGGGCGTGGCCAACTGGAGCTACCCGGGCGAGCCCAACCGGGGGATCTGGCCCCGGCTCCTGGAGCACATGCGCCTGGCCTACCTGTCCATCCTCATCGGGCTGGCCGTCGCCGTGCCGCTGGGGCTGGCGTGCGCGCGCTGGCGCGGTGTCTACCCGCCCGTGCTCACCGGCGTGAACGTGCTCTACGCGGTGCCGTCCATCGCCCTGTTCTTCCTCATGCTCCCCTACACCGGGTTCAGTGACTGGACCGCGATCATCCCGCTGTCCCTGTACACCCTGGTGATCCTGCTGCCCAACGTCGTGGACGGGCTGCGCCAGGTCCCCGACCACGTACGCCAGGCGGCCGTGGCGATCGGCTACAGCCCGCTCCGGCGCCTCGTGACCGTGGAGATGCCGGTGGCGGTGCCGGTGATCATCGCCGGGCTGCGCGTGGCCTCGGTGGCCACCATCAGCATGGTCAGCGTCGCCTCCCTGGTGGGCCTCGGCGGGTTGGGCCAGCTCATCCTCAGCGACGGGTTCCGCCGCCAGTTCGACGCGCCCATCGTGGTCGGCATCGTGCTGGTGGTCCTGCTGGCCTTCGTCACCGACGCCCTGCTGGTGATCGCCCAGTACCTGCTCACCCCCTGGACGCGCGGCAACGCGGGGCCGGGCGGCGGACGACGCGCACGAGCGCGCCGCGGGGCCACCGCGCCCAGCGGCGCACCCGCCGCCCCGAACGCCGCGCCCGCGAACCCGAGCCCAGCCACGGCGGGGGAGTAACCATGGACATCCTGAACGAACTCGTGGCGTGGTTCAGCGACCCCGCGCAGTGGAGCGGCTCGGCGGGCATCCCGGCCCGGCTGGGCGAACACGTCTACTACTCGCTGCTGGGCCTGCTGATCTCCGCCGTCATCGCGGTGCCGATCGGCCTGTTCACCGGACACACCGGTGTGGGCGGCTTCCTCACCGCGAGCCTGGCCAACTTCGCCCGCGCCCTGCCCACCATCGGCGTGCTCTTCCTGATCGTGCTGGCCGCCGGGATCGGACTGGTGCCCGTCATCGCCGCGCTGGTGGCGCTGGCCGTCCCGCCCATCCTCGTCAACACCCACGAGGGGGTCCGGGGCGTGGAACCCCGGCTCCGGGACGCCGCCCTGGGAATGGGCATGCGCGGCCGCGAGGTCCTGTTCAAACTCGAACTCCCGGTGGCCACGCCGCTCATCCTCATCGGGATGCGCACCGCCGCCGTCCAGGTGGTGGCCACGGCCACCATCGCCGCCTACGTGGGAGTGGGCGGCCTGGGACGCTACATCGTCGACGGCCAGGCCCGACAGGACCTGACGATGATGCTGGGCGGCTCCCTGCTCGTGGTGGCGCTGGCCGTGGCCACCACGCTCCTGTTCGCCGGGCTGCGACGGGTCCTCGTCGCTCCCGGACTGCGTGCCGAATCCGCGGTGGCGCGCTGACCGGGCGGTCTTCGGGCACCGCCTGTCAAGTAGGACTCCCCAGAGAGAAGGTTCGGACATGCACAAGAAGCTCGCCCTCATCGGGCTTCCCCTGGTGTTGCTCCTCAGCGCGTGCGGTGGCAGCGACCCCTTCGAGGAGGAAGGCGGCGGAGGCGCCGAGTCGGGCTCGGTCGTCATCGGCTCCGCCGACTTCCCCGAGAGCACCCTGCTCGCCGAACTGTACGGCCGGGCCATGGCGGCCGAGGGCGTCGACGTCGAGTACCAGCTCAACATCGGCAGCCGCGAGGTGTACTACTCGCAGATCGAGTCGGGCAACCTCTCGGTCTTCCCCGAGTACAACGGGGCGACCCTGGCCTACCTCGACGACGACGCGCCCAGCGCCGACGCCGAGGAGACCAACGCCCTGGTCGTGGAGGCCCTGCCGGAGGGGTTGGAGATCCTGGACTCCTCCAGCGCGGAGAACAAGGACTCGATCACCGTCACCAGAGAGGTGGCCGAGGAGCACGACCTTGCCAGCCTCACCGACCTGGCGGACGTGGCCGACGAGCTGGTGCTGGGCGGGCCGCCCGAGTTCGAGACGCGCCACCAGGGCGTGGTGGGGCTGGAGTCGGTCTACGGGATCGAGTTCGCCGAGTTCCGCTCGCTGGAGGTCGCGCTGCTGACCAAGGCGCTCCAGGACGGTGACATCCAGGCGGCCAACCTCTTCACGACCGATCCGCAGATCGAGGTGGAGGACCTGGTGGTCCTGGAGGACCCGGAGAACCTCTTCGGCTCGCAGAACATCACGCCGCTCATCAACGCCGAGCAGGTCGACGACACCGCGAGGGACGCCCTCAACTCGGTCTCCGCGGCGCTGACCACGGAGGAGCTCACCCAGCTCAACGAGCGCGTCGTGGTCGGTAACGAGAACGCCGCCGACGTCGCCCAGGAGTGGCTGGAGGAGCAGGGCCTGGTCTGACCCCGCCCGCTGACACAAGGGGGCCCCGGAACCGTCGCCCGGTTCCGGGGCCCCTCGTGCGTCCGTCGATCCGCTCAGCCCAGGGCGTGGTAGCGACCGTCCCAGCGGACCATCGCCGGACCGCGCCGACGCTCGCCCACCTCGGGCAGGCCCACCACGTCGGCGAAGAACACCACGTGGTCGCCGACCTCCACGCGTTGACGCACCGAACACTCCATCGCGGCCAGCGCGTCATCCAACACGATCGCCCCGGTGTGCGCGCCCCGGTGGTGTGCCAGCCCCGACACCAGGTGCCGGGCACTCGGGCGGCCCTCGGCGGCGAACCGCCCCGCCACCGCGCGCTGGTCGGCGGCGAGCACGCTCACCGCGAACGCGCCCACCTCCCCCACCACCTCGGCCACGTAGCCCTCCCCGGCCACGCTCAACATCACCACCGGGGGGTCCGTGGAGATCGACACCAGGGCGCTCACCGTCGCCCCGATGTCGTCGCGGCCGTCCGCGATGGTCACCACGGTCACACCGGTCGGCAGCAGCGCCATCGCCTCCAGGTAGGCGCCGCTCGGAACGCTCAACGGATCTCCCACGAGCCGGACATGCTCAGCGGGCCGGAGGCGGGCAGCCCCAGCCGGGCCGCCAGGTGCTCCAGCGGGCCCCAGGCGCTCAGCACCGTCTGCGGTTCCGCGGAGGCCACGTCCTCGCTGGACTCGTGCTGGCGGAGTCGGTCCAGCGGGTGCGACCGCGGGAAGACGCGCACCGGAAGCGCCCCGGCCCCGACCTTGGCGCGGGCCAGACGCACCGCCGTCTCCACGCCGCCCAACTCGTCGACCAGGCCGTTCTCCAGAGCGTCCGCCCCGGTCCAGATCCGGCCCTTGGCGACCGCGTGGATCTCGTCCCAGGTACGGCCCCGAGCGGCGGCGGCCTTGGCCACGAAGTCCTCGTAGATGGAGTCCAGGAGCGTGTTGATCCGCTCCCACTCGGAGTCGCTGAACCCCGTCAGGGTGTCGAACATGCCCGCGTGCGGCCCCTCGCTCACGGAGTCGGAGGTGATCCCGAAGCGCTCCCGGAGCGCGCCCATGACCGGCTTGCCGATCAGCACGCCGATGGACCCGGTGATGGTGGCGGGCTGGGCCACGATCGCGTCCGATCCCATGGCGACGTAGTAGCCGCCCGACCCGGCGACGTCGCCCATGGTCGTGACGACCGGCTTGCCCGCCTCCCGGGTCAGCTGGCTCTCGCGGCGGATCAGGTCCGAGGCGATGGCCGAACCGCCGGGGCTGTCCACCCGGAACACCACGGCCCGGACCCGGGGGTCCTGGCGGGCGGCGCGGAAGGCGGCGCAGACGGTGTCCGAACCCATCACGGTGCCGCCCAGCGGTGAACGGCGGCTCTTACCCAGGTTGATGCCGCCGTTGGCGGAGATCAGGGCGATGTGGTCCCCGTTGTCGGCGAACCGGGGCCGGGGCGGCGGGACGTGCCTGCGGTGGTACCGGGTGACGAACTGGAGGGTGGGTTCGGGGGAGCCCTCGGCCCTGGCCCGCACCTCGGCGTTGAGCTCGGAGTACACCTCGTCGCGGTAGGCGAGCTGGTCGACGAGCCCGGCGTCCAGCGCCTCCTGGCCCAGGATCGGCGCGGTGGCCACGAGCTCCCGGACACGATCCTCGGAGAGCCCGCGGCTCTCGGCGACCGCGGCGACGATCTGGTCGTTCATCGACTCCACGAGCCGCCCCGCCGCCTCACGGTGGGCGTCGGTGTACCCCGTCTGCGTGTACGGGTTGATCGCGTTCTTGTACTCGTGGCGCGCCCCGGCCTCGAACGTGACGTCGAGCTTGTCCAGGGCGCCCTTGAGGAACGTGGTGCGCGACATCAGGCCGCTCAGCCCCACCAGGCCGGTGGGGGAGAGGACCACCCGGGAGAAGGCGGTGGCCAGGTAGTAGGGCAGGTTGCCGTCCCCGGCCTCCCCGAAGGTGTCCGCCCAGGCCACGGCGGGCTTGCCGGTGGCGCGGAAGTCGGCCACGGTGTCGCGCAGCTCCTGGATCCTGGCGATCCCCAGCGAGCGGGCGTCCACCCGCACGACCAGACCGCCCACCTCCGGGTCCCGGGCACCTCTGCGGATGCCCTCCAGCACCTCCAGGTAGTGCTGCTTGCGCCTGTTCATGATCTGGCTGAGGGGATCGCCCGGCGCCTCGTCGGCGACACCCTCCGTGAGGTCCAGTTCCAGGACCAACGGTCCCCGGGGTCGGGCCCCGAACCGGTTGAGGGACAAGGGCTCAGTGATCTTCGCGAGGTCCACCATGGACCCAGAGTAGTAGGGGAGGTGGTCCGGCGCGGAGGGTGTGTCGGGGGCGCTATGGTCGACTGTGCTCCGATCTGTCGGACACGAGTTCGGGGACCGTATGAGAAGGGCGGAACGCACAATGGCGGGCACGACGGACCTGGTTCGGGACCGGCTGAGGGGCGGTCGTGTCGCCGCGGTCGCGGCGACTGCCCTGCTGGCGCTCACCGCCTGCGGTTCCGAGGACGCCCCCGGCGAGCTCGAACTGCAGCGCGGCGAGAGCGGCATGATGCCCGCGATCGAGCCGCCCGGCCCGGAGGGGTTCGAGAACGCCGACGTGTTGGGCGTACGGATCGACACCCCCGACGAGTGGGACGTCCAGAACGACGGCTCCGAGCTGTGCATGACCCCTCCCGGCCAGAGCTCCTGTGCCTACGGTTCGATCCAGCTCGTTCCCAAGCAGGCCGACAAGCACCCGCAGAGCTGGCCGAAGAAGGACGAGTCCTTCAACGACGACGACGGCTGGGCGGACGACACCGGCAGCTGCCGCAGCCTCAACACGGCCGCCTCGGGCAACATCGGTGTGGCCGACGCCAGCCTGGAGACCGGGGCCGGAAGCGTCTTCGAGCACGCCGACGGCCGCAAGTCCCACTACTCCATCTGGTCCGTCACCTGCGACAACGACGACACCTTCGAGGTTCGTATGTGGTTCCTTCCGGAGAGCGACGTCCTCCTCTACGTGTGGTCCGTGGACGCCCAGTACAGCGCCGTCTACGACGAGATCGCCGAGTCGATGGACACCACGGAGTACCGGAACGGGTAGCCGCTTCCGCTCCGTGGCCGTGGCCGCGGCGACCGGTCGGGTCCACGGCCGGGGGCCGGGCGGCGGCCGGGTTTCGCACCTGTGGATTACTCCAACCGAGTGTTCCCGAAGGGCCCTGAGGACATAGGGTCGTGTTCGGTGAAGCAGTCAACGGAACTTGATGGGGTGCATGCGCTGGTGACCACCATGGGAACGGCGGGACGGGTCGAGCAGTACACGCTGGACAACGGACTGCGTCTGGTGACGGCTCCGGCCTCCACCGGGCAGGTCGCCTCGGTCAACCTCTGGTACGGGGTCGGGTCGAGGCACGAGGTGACCGGCCGCACCGGGTTCGCGCACCTGTTCGAGCACCTGATGTTCCAGGGCAGCGGGAACGTCACCAAGGGCGAGCACTTCGACGTGGTCGAGCGGCTGGGCGGCGACATCAACGCCTCCACCTCCACCGACCGCACCAACTACTACGAGACGGTCCCCACCCACGCCCTGGACACCGTCCTGTGGCTGGAGGCCGACCGCCTGGCGACCCTGCGCGAGGGCATGACCCAGGAGGTCCTGGACAACCAGCGCGACGTCGTCAAGAACGAGCGCCGCCAGCGCTACGACAACCAGCCCTACGGCACGGCCCTGGAGCGCATCCTGCGCCTGGCCTACCCCGAGGGCCACCCGTACCACCACTCCACGATCGGCTCCATGGCGGACCTGGACGACGCCGACCTGGACTACGTCAAGTCCTTCCACAAGGCGCACTACGGCCCCGACAACTGCGTGCTGACCATCGTCAGCGACCTGGAGTCCGAGGACGTCCTGGCCAGGGTCGAGAAGTTCTTCGGCGGTATCCCCGCCCGCGAGGACCTCCCCGAGACCCCCGACCCGGCACTGCGCGCGCCCCTGGGCGGCCCCGTGCGGGACGCCGTGACCGAGACCGTCCCGGCCGCCGGGGTGTTCATCGGCTTCCGCGTCCCCTCCTACGGCGAGCGCGGACACGACGCCGCCCAGCTGGCAGCGGCCGTCCTCGGACAGGGCCAGGGCAGCCGCCTGTACCGGTCGCTGGTCGTGGACCGGCCCATCGCCGCCGACGACGGCGGGGGCTCCGCCGACATCCTGCCCTTCCGTTACACCGACAGCCTCCTGCTGGTGAACATGCTGGCCCGCGAGGGCGTGCAGGGCGACGTCCTGGAGCAGGCCATCCGCGAGGAGGTCGCCAAGCTCGCCAACGGCGTCACCGACGAGGAGCTCGACCGGGCCCGCGCCGTCCTGGAACGCGAGCACCTGCACTCCATCGCCAGCCCCTCCGGCCTGGCCGACAGCATCGGCAGCTGCACCCAGCTGTTCGGCGACCCCGAACTCGCCTTCACCTGGCCCGAGCGCTGGGCGGACATCACCGCCGAGGAGGTCCGCGCCGCCGCCGCGAACCTGCTCGTCGACGACAACATGCTGGTCGTCCGGTTCGACCCCGAGCCCGAGACCGCCGCCGAGACGCTCCAGGCGGAAGCCGAGGCCGACGCCGCGGCCCAAGCCCAGCAGGCGTAACCGCCCCGTTCCCGCCCAGCCGCAGAAAGAGCCGCAGAGCATGCAGAACCGCCCGGACCTCGGCGCCCCCGCGTCCTTCACCTTTCCCAAGCCCCAGCGGATCACCGTCGGCGGCGGCACCGTCGTCGCCCTCGACGTCCCCGGCCAGCAGCTGGCCTCCCTCCGCCTCGTGCACCCCTTCGGCGGTGCCGTCGAACCGCTCGACGCCATGGGCGTCAGCGCTCTGACCAGCGAGGCGCTGGAGGACGGCCCCGGCGGCAACAGTTCCCTGGCCCCGGCCCTGGAGCGCCACGGCGCCGAGTGGATCGCCCGCGTCAACTGGGACGGCTTCATCACCGGCCTGGACGCGCCCACCAACCGCCTGGGCGACGCCGTCAACCTGTTCGCGGACGCCGTGCGCCGTCCGGCCCTGAACCCCGACGACGTCGTTCGCCGCCGTGAGCAGCTCCTGGAGCGCTTCTGGCTTGACGCCTCCTCCGCTTCCACCCTGGCCATGCGCAGCCTCGGCGGCCAGCTGTTCACCGGCCGCTACGCCACGCCGCTGGCGGGCGGCCCGGTCAAGCTGGCCGACATCAGCCCCGAGACCGTCGCGCGCTTCCACGCCGACTCGATCGCCTCGGTGGCCGGGACCCTCGTGGTCGTCGGCGACCTGGCCAACGTCGACCTGGAGGAGCTGGGCCGGATCGTGTTCGGCGACGCCGCGCCCGCGCCGGAGCGCCAGGCCACCGAGCCCGAGCCGCCGCCCGGCGACCTGCCGCGCGTGCTCATCGTCGACCGTCCGGGCTCCGTGCAGTCGGCCCTGGTCATCGCGCACCGCGCACCCTCGCGTTCGCAGGTGGACCTGCCGCGCGCCGAGGGCGTCGGCGAGATCCTCGGCGGCATGTTCACCTCCCGCCTCAACATGGAGCTGCGCGAGCGCCTGGGCTACACCTACGGCGCCGGGAGCCGCTTCGACCTGCGCCGCGACAGCGGTGTGTTCTTCATAAGCACGCAGGTCGAGGCCGGGACCACCGCGCACTCGGTCACCTCCTCCCTGGAGCAGGTGAACAAGCTGCGCGACCAGGGCGTGACAGAGGACGAGCTGTCCACGGTCCGCGAGTCCAACACCGTCGGCCTGCCGGTCACCTACTCCACGGCCCGGGCCATGGCGGGCGCGCTGGTCGACATGGTCGTGCACGACCTGCCCGACGACAACGTGGACCGCATCCGCGCCGGATACGAGAAGCTCACCGCCGAGGACCTGAACTCCGCCGCCGTCGAGTACCTTCGTCCTGAGGAGGCCGTCGTGGTGGTGGTCGGCGACGCCGACAGCCTGCGCGAACCGCTGGCCAAGACCGGTGTCGGGCCGGTCGAGGTACGCAGCCCCGAGTCCCTCTGGAGCTGATCCCCGGGGGCGGCGCACGCGAGCACGCACGTGTACGTGGGGCCGCCCGGGTCAAGGATTGGTAAGGGAGGGCCTCGTCACGGCATGCGTGGCCCTCCCCCGGACATAACGAAACCGAACCTATGTGTCAGCCATCAGACAACCAGCGGCGTGACCCCGGCGTCATCCTGGTATAACGAGTGATCCGTGCACCTAAGTGGTGACAGCGACCGCAATGCTCCGCAGGAGGCCACCATGGCCGGTGAATGGACCCGTGGATAACCGTGTCCTCCCTAGAAAATCCGCACACGCAGCGGCCCCAGACGTCGCTCGATCCCGCGCCTCCCGAGGCGGCCGTGGCTGAGCCGGAGGGCGGTGGTCGGCTGCTCAAGGCCCGCTACCAGCTGACCTCCGAGATCGCGCGCGGCGGCGTCGGCACCGTCTGGCGTGCCACCGACCTGGTCATCAAGCGTGAGGTGGCGGTCAAGGAGCTCCGCCTGCCCTCGGACCTGAGCCGGAACGAACGCGAGTCCCTGGTCCAGCGCACCACGCGGGAGGCCCGGGTCGCCGGACGCCTCGTCCACCCCAGCCTCGTCACCGTCCTGGACGTCGTGGACGAGGACGAGCGGCCGTGGATCGTCATGGAGCTGCTGGAGGCCTCCACCCTGGAGGAGATCATCCAGGTGGGCGGCCCGCTGCCGTACCAGCGCGTGGCCGAGATCGGGCTCCAGCTGATCGACGCGCTCAAGGTCGCGCACAACGAGGGCATCGTCCACCGGGACGTCAAGCCGGAGAACGTGATGATCAACGAGGCCGGTCGGGTGGTTCTGACCGACTTCGGCCTGGCCGCCTGGAACGGCGAGTCCGCGCTGAGCGCCTCGGGACGCATCATCGGTTCACCCGCCTACATCCCGCCGGAGCGCGCCAAGGCCGGTCCCGTCGGGCCGGAGTCCGACATCTGGTCCCTGGGCGCCACCCTGTACGCGGCGGTCGAGGGCTACCCGCCCTACGACCGCAAGGGCTACATCAAGATCCTGCGCCAGGAACCGTTGGACGAGCCCAAGGAGGCCACCAACGCCGGGCCGCTCGCCCCGGTGCTGGCCGGGATGCTGCGGGTGGAGCCGGGGGAGCGGCTGAGCGCGGAGAACGCCGCCAAGATGCTGCGGATCGCGGCGCTGGCCCCCTGGGCACCCGAACGTACCGACGCGGAGCGCGCGCCCGCGGCCGAGGGCGCCTCCGAGGAGGAGGCGGGAGCCGACACCGAGGGGGCGGAGGAGCGCGAGTCGGCGCGGGAGCACTTCCGCGCGGGAGCGCACGTGCTGGCCGAGTCCATCAGCGAACGGCTGCGCAACAGCCCGGAGGCGGTGAACTCGATCATGCTGTCGATCCGCGAGTCCACCGAGACGCTGGGGCTCACCAAGTCGGGCAAGCACTCCGAGCGCAGCCACCTGACGGTGGCGGCCGCCGTCGGCCTGGGTGTGGTCGCCCTGCTGGCCCTGGTCGTGTGGGCGCTCTTCGGTCTTTGACCACCGGACACACGAAGAGGCGCGCGAACCGGTGTTCGCGCGCCTCTCGTCGTTCACGGGGGTCCGCCGGGACGCTTCGAAGAGCCGCCGGGGATGGAGTGGGGCCGACGGGATTCGAACCCGCACTGTACAGCACCTAAAGCTGCCGTCTCCTGCCGTTGGACTACGGCCCCGACGGGGCCACTCTACCGGGATCGGGGACTCGACCGGCCGTCCGGGCCCGTGGTCTCCGGGCGGCCGGTCGGCGGGCTCAGACGCCCAGTTCCTTCTTGATCCGGTCCACGTGGCCGGTGGCCTTCACGTTGTAGAACGCCTTGGTCACCTTGCCGTCGGTGCCTACGATGACCGTGGAGCGGATGACGCCCTGGACGACGCGGCCGTAGTTCTTCTTCTCGCCGAACGCGCCGTACGCGCGCAGGGTGTCCTTGTCCGGGTCACCGAGCAGGGTGAAGGTCAGGCTCTCCTGCTCCCGGAACTGGGCGAGCTTCTCGGGCTTGTCCGGGGAGACGCCCAGGACGGTGAAGCCGGCGGCGGCGAACTCGGCGATGTTGTCGCGGAAGTCGCAGGCCTGCGTGGTGCACCCGGGCGTCATGGCGGCCGGGTAGAAGTACAGGACGACGCTCTTGCCGGTGTCGGCCAGGACCTTGCTCAGGGTGACGGGCTGGCCGTCGGCGTCGCTGAGGGTGAAGTCGGGAGCCTGGTCGCCGGGCTCCAGGCGGATGGGGTCGCTCACGTTGTGTCTTCCTGTCTGCTGCTGGCGGACCGCGTGCGACGGTCCGCGTCGTTTCACGCCTCACAGTACGAGATCCGCCTGAGCGGCGGGAGGGCCGGTTCGTCGGCGCTGGTCGGAGACGCGGATGATCTTCGGTTGCGATTCCGGTTCGGTTCATCCGCTTTGGGATCGACCAACGGTTCGATCACCTATTGTTGACCCTGTGCTATAGGTTGGTCGTCCTCTGGGACATGGCGCAGCGTGCGCGGGTCGCCCGTGACCCGATGGTGTGTCCGACGACCACGGACCGGGACACACATCCGCTTCGCTTTGGGAGTAGTTCGTCACGATGCCTCGATACACACTCGACGAGGTCAGGGCTCGCACCCTCAAGGAGCGCGACTCCTGGTTGACGGTGTACCTGGTCGACCCGATCGCGGTCCGGCTCGTGCGTCTGATCGCGAACCGGACGTCCGTCACCCCCAACCAGCTGACCGTCGTCGCCCTCTTCCTGGGCCTGGGCGCGGCCGTGTGCTTCGCGTTCGGCTACTGGCAGCTGTTGCTGCTCGGATCCCTGCTCTACTACGCCTGCTTCCTCGTGGACTGCACGGACGGCAAGCTCGCCCGCCTCACCGGTTCGGAGTCGCTCTTCGGGGCGTGGATGGACTACGTCTCGGACCGGTTCAGAGTGCTGGTGTGCGTGGTCGCCCTCATGGGCGGCCAGTTCCGGGAGACCGGGCACGTGGCGTTCGTGTGGCTGGCGCTGGCCGTGGTCTTCCTGGACATGCTGCGCTACCTGAACGCGCTCCAGGTGTACAAGGTCCGCCGTGAGATGCGCTCGCACCTGGCGGCCGCCCTGGAGCGTGCCCGCGCCACCCTCTCCATGCTGGAGCCCGAGCGCGACGCCACCGGCGACGCGACCGGTGGCGGCGGCCGCACCATGAGCGACGGCGGGGAGCAGGCGGTGCTGCGTCACGGCATCGGCGTCCTGGAGCAGATCCTGCGCAGCCAGAACGAGCGCGAGGCCCGCAACCAGCGGACGGCGGGCAAGCAGCCGGACCTGACACTGCCCAAGGTGGACCTGCACCAGGAGTTCCGGAGCCGCTTCCCCTGGTACCAGCGGTTCTGGGCTGCGCTCAACGCGCGCCGGGTCCGCACCCACCTGGTGGGCGGGATCGAGTTCCAGATGGCGGTCTTCGTGGTGGCTCCGATCGCGGCGGTCGTCTTCGGGCCGCCGGTCATCGGCTGGATCACCGCGGTCGTCGGCGTTTTGCTGCTCGCCTTCGAGATCGCCATCATCTATAAACTGTGGTTGTCCACACGGGACTTCTTCCGTGTGGTCGACGGAATCGATGGCGCGCTGAGATTCTCCGGTCCGTTCGACGGCGCGGAGGAACAGGGTCGGGACACCGGCTCGGACTCGGACTCTCAGACAACCGTGCGCTAGTGAAGAGAGGCACCCTATGACGGGACACGAGACCGAACCGCGCCAGACCCCCGCCGAACTCCAGGCCGAGATCAACCGAGAGCAGCGTCGGCTGGCCGAGACGCTGGAGGAGCTGGGCGTGCAGGCGCGCCCGGCCAACATCGCCCGGCGCCAGATCGACAGGGCCAGGGACCGCGGGACCCGGATCTTCGACGAGGCGCGGGCCCTCGTGTTCGGCGGCGGCGCCGTACGCGTGGAGAGCCGTCTGGTGCAGCCCGAGGAGGGCAGCATCGTGGTCAAGGGCGACGACAAGGTGGTGACCACCTACCAGTCGCGCGGCCAGCTGCCGCCCGAGGCGCTCCTCCTGATGGCCGGGGTGGGTACGGTCGTCGCGGTGGGCGTCGTGGCCTGGGCGGTCCGCCGCAAACGGAAGTAGCCGCACAGATACGACGACGGGGCCCGCGCGAACACTCGCGCGGGCCCCGTCGCCATGTCGGCGCGGTGCCGTATCCCCCGGGGGATCAGAGGAAGGTCCGGCCCTCGCCGCGGTAGGTGGGTACGGAGCCCTCGTAGGTGCCTGTGTCGGAGTCGACCAGGTGCAGGGTGTCGAACCGCTCGCAGAGCTCCCCGGCCTTGGCGTGGCGCATCCACACACGATCGCCCACATGGAGCTCGCGGGCGGCCTCCCCGATCAGGGGGGTCTGGACCTCGCCCGCGCCCTCGGTGGGGCTGTAGGCCAGGCCCTCGGGCAGGTGGGGGACCGGTGGGCGGTGCGCGTCGGCGGGGCCGGAGGCCGGGTAGCCGCCGCCGAGGACCGTGGCCACGTTCGGGGCGGGGCGGCGGACGACCGGAAGGGCGAACAGTGCGGCGGGACGGCCCCGGAACGACCGGTACTGGTCGAACAGGTGCGGTTGGTAGAGGCCGGAACCGGCGGCCAGTTCGGTCACGGCGCGTTCGCGCCCGGTGGTGTGCAGGCTGCCGGTGCCGCCGCCATTGACGAAGCGCAGGTCGGCGACGCCTCGGACGGCTCTGGTGATCGCGGCTCTGCGTCTGGCGAGCTCGACGGCCGAACGGCGCTGGACGGCCCGCAGGACCCTGCCGTAGAGGGGACGACCGGGGGGCGCGTCGCCCACCCCGGCGATCTGTCCCTCGTAGGCCATGATCCCGTCCAGTTCCAGCTCGGGGAGGCGCACGACGGCGCGGGCCAGCGCCGCTGCCTGTGCCGGGGTGCGGACGGGGGAGCGGTAGGCGCCCACGCGCATGCCGGAGCCGAGCGGCTGCCAACTGGTGTCAATGTCCAGGCAGACCCGGATCGGGGGTGCGTCGGGGGCGCGGTCGGCCCGGGCGACGGCGGCGCTCACCAGTTCGAGGTGGGCGGGGTCGTCGACCATCAGGGTGATGACGCGGGCGGCTGTGGGGGAGGCGGCGAGTTCGGCGAGGGCGTCGGTGTCCGATGTGGGGTAGGCGACGAGGATGTCGTCGCTGAGCGGTTCGGGGTCGCCCGTGGCCAGCCAGAGTGCCTCGGGGAGGGTGAAGGCCATGACGCCCGCGTATCCGGGCAGGTCGAGCACGGTGCGAAGGAGGTCCCTGGAGCGCACGGACTTGCTGGCCACCCGGATGGGGCGTCCGTGGGCGCGGCGGGTCAGGTCGGCGGCGTTGGCGCGGAAGGCGGCCAGGTCGACCATGGCGAAGGGGGCCGGGATGTCGCGCGTCGCGGCCTCGTACTTCTCACGCAGTCTCGTCATGTTCCTGAGGATGCCAGAACATGAATGTGCTTCATATTGCTCGGGGGTCCGATTTCGTGCTTTTCGGGTCGGTCGCGGGTGACGCGGGATACGCGGGGGCAGGCCCCGCCGGTCGCGCCCGCTGGATATCCTGGGGCGTCACGGCTGATCAGCCGGTCGACCCCGGGAGTTGTTTCCTTTCATGAACGAGCGTGAGTACGTCCTGACCCTCTCCTGCCCCGACAGCCGGGGCATCGTGGCCGCCGTCGCCAACCTGTTGGCCGACCACGGTTGCAACATCACCGAGAGTCAGCAGTACGGTGACCACTTCTCCGGTCGCTTCTTCCTCCGGACGCAGTTCGTCGCGGAGGCGGGACACGCGGGCGTGGTCGGCGAGGACGTCCTGCGTGGAGCCTTCGCCGCTCTGGCCGGGGGGTTCGGCGGTGGCTCCGAGGGCTCGTTCGTTGAATGGGACCTCCAGGCGCGGGACGTGCGCCCGCGCATGATCGTGATGGTGTCCCGGTTCGGGCACTGCCTCAACGACCTCCTCTACCGCCAGCGCAGCGGCCTGCTGGACATCGACATCGCTGCGGTGATCTCCAACCACCCCGACCTGGAGTTCCTGGCCGACTCCTACGGCGTGGACTTCCACCACCTGCCCGTCAGCCCCGAGAGCAAGGGCGAGCAGGAGGAGCGCGTCCTCGAGCTGGTCGACTCCTACGACGTGGACCTGGTGGTGCTCGCCCGGTACATGCAGGTGCTCTCCGAGCAGCTGTGCACCAAGATGTCCGGACGCATCATCAACATCCACCACTCCTTCCTCCCCAGCTTCAAGGGCGCCCGCCCCTACCACCAGGCGCACGCGCGCGGTGTGAAGCTGATCGGCGCCACCGCCCACTACGTCACGGCGGACCTGGACGAGGGCCCGATCATCGAGCAGGAGGTCTCCCGGGTCGACCACACCCACAGCCCGGAGCAGCTCACCGCGATCGGCCGGGACCTGGAGTCCGTGGCCCTGGCGCGCGCCGTGAACTGGCACGCCCAGCGCCGGGTCCTGCTCAACGGGGACAGGACGGTCATCTTCGGCTAGGGCGAACCGCCTGGCCCGCCCGACGCGGGCGGGCACAACACGATTTCGGACGCGCAGGGGTGCCCACGGGCACCCCTGACGTTTTTCCTGCCCAGTCGGGGTTCCGGATGTGTTTTTGGGGCACGGATGGTATGACCGTGACCCTTCTGACCTGCAAATCATGACCAGAAGTGCCTTGTTGGCTACATAGAGTGCGTATAAGGTGTGATGAGGTCCAAACCGCTCCGGTCGTCCTGACTCGGGGCGACACGGGTTTCGGACCACCAACCCTGAGCCGCACGGGCTCTGATCAGGGGGCACAAATGGGCAAGCACTTCGACGACGCCGCCGGCAAGGGCAAGGAAGCCTTCGGCAAGGCCACCGGCGACAAGCGCACCGAGGCCGAGGGCAAACTCGACCAGACCAAGGCCGGGGCCAAGGACAAGGCCGACAAGGCCAAGGACAAGGCCGAGGACCTCAAGGACAAGGCGGAGGACAAGATCAAGGGCGTCTTCAAGAAGAAGTAGCGGCGTCCAGGACGGATTGCGCACTGTGTAGGGGGACCAGTGTCGGACTTGAAGACCGAATCCGCGGTACCGAGCGCCCGTGAGTCCAGGGGCGGGCGTGACTCCGCGAGCACGAACGAGCAGGGACACACTCAGATCGCCGACGGCGTCGTGGCCAAGATCGCGGGCAAGGCCGCCCGCGAGATCGGTGGCGTCCACGCCATGGGCGGCGGTGCCGCCCGTGTGGTCGGCGCGGTACGCGACGCCGTGAGCGGCGGCAGTTCCTCCGGATCGGTGGCGCAGGGCGTCTCCGTCGAGGTGGGGGAACGCCAGGCGGCGGTCGACATCGACCTGGTCGTCGACTACGGGGCCGCCATCCAGGACCTGGCTTCCGCCGTACGGCGCAACGTCACCCAGGCGGTCGAGCGGATGACGGGCCTGGAGGTCACCGAGATCAACATCCGGGTGGACGACATCCACCTGCCCGAGGACGACGAGTCCGCCGACGACGGCGACTCCGAACCCAGGGTCCAGTAGCCATGGCCGGCGGCGATCCTGGAGCGACCGCACGAGCCGTCGCGGAGGCCGCGTCGCGTTTCTCCGACGTGGTGGAACTGTCCTCCGGCTCCTTCGGAACCCTGAGCACCGCCGTGCCCGGGGGACGTGTCCGGGGGGTCGCGGTGCGCGAGGACCACGTCGAGGTCGGCGTGGTGGTCCGCTACGGGCGTCCGCTGCCGGAGATCGCCGCCGAGATCCGCCGGGGCCTGGCCCCGTTGTCCGGCGGCCGCGCCGTCCACGTGTCCGTGGAGGACGTGGTCGCCGGACTCGGCGACGGCGCGCGCACCGTCAGCTAGACCTACAAGCAGGGCGTTCTGATTAGAGGGGGTAGCCATGTGGCCCATCGTTGGACTGTCCTACGGGACGGTGCTCGGGCTCTCGGCGGCGTTCGGCGGGTTCCCCGCCTTCGCGCTGGTACTGGTCCTCGGCCTCGTCGGGTTCGTCGCGGGCCGGGCAATGGAGGGTGAGATCGACCTCGCCGAGATGTTCACACGGCGGTCGGCGTAGACAGGGGTGAGGTCGTGGTCGGGGTTCGCACGGACACCGTCCCTCGTCAGAGGGGTCCCGCTCCGGAGGGGGAGGCCGTAGGGCACACCCGCGGACGGGACCCCGGGGGCCGCACGGACATCCCCGGGGCCGTCATCGAGAAGGTGGCGGCCAGGGCCGTCGGAGAGGTCTCCGGGGCACGGGCGGTGCGATCGAGGACCGCCCGCGCCCGGGTGAGCGGGGAGATCGTCCTCCTGCGCCTGCGGGTCGGGGTGCGCTACCCGAGGCCCGCGCGCCAGGTCGCCGAGGAGGTGCGCGGCCACGTCAGGGACCGGGTCGAGCGCATCACCGGCAAACAGGTCCACCACATCGACATCGAGATCGCGGAGCTGGTGCGCTGACATGACCACCGTGGAAGAGGCGCTCGCCCGTCCGAGCCAGGGGATCGACCGCCGCGCCAAGCGCGTCGCCGTCCACACGTTCCGCCCACGCAGGTCGTGGCCCGCGGTACTCATCGGACTGCTGATCCTGGTGGTGGCCGTGGTCGCGGCCGCCGAGGTCATCGCCGCCCTCGCGGGCAACCCGCTGAGGCTGATCCCGGTCGGTCCGGCCACGGACTACGCCGCCGCCACGACCTGGTCGGAGCCCTCGGTGCAGATCGCCTCGGCGGTCCTGGCGCTGATCGGACTGGCCCTGATCGTGGTCGCGCTGGCTCCGGGTCGGAGCCGGTGGACGGCGCTGCGCACCGACGACCCGGCGCTGGTCGTCGGACTGACCCGCCCAGCTCTGCGGCGGGCCGTGGCGGCCGCCGCGCAGGACGTGAGCGGCGTCGACCACGTGCACGTGGCCGTGCGCGGCAACCGGCTCCGGGTCCACGTACGCACCGGGATGCGCGAGTCGCACGGGCTGCCCGCCGAGGTCACCTCGGCCGTGGAGACCCGACTGGAGGAGCTGGCCCCGCTGCGCAGCATGCGGATCGCCACGCACGTTCGATACGCGGAGGGTTGACCATGGCGCGCGACAGGTCTCGAAGGTCGGCCCGGGGCAACCGCCTGGGCCTGGTGGTCGTGGGAATCATGCTGCTCGTGGCGGGCCTGGCGGCCCTGGCCGCCGGGCAGGGACTCCTCGGCGGCGACCTCGCCACCACTCCGTTGCTCGGGGACCGGGCCAACGAGGTGCTCGCCCAGCAGTGGGTGCCGTACGTGGCGGTGGCCGTCGCTTTCGTGGCCGGTTTCCTGGCCCTGCGGTGGCTGATGGTGCAGGGCATGAACGACACCGTGGGTCGTATGCACCTGGCTCGCGACGACGCGGGCAACGTGGAGATCTCGGAGAGTGCCGCCAGGGGCGCCCTGGAACAGGAGGTCACCGACTATCCCGGTGTGCGCCGTGCCCGAGCCCGCCTCACGGAGTCCGGTGACCACCCGCACCTGCGGCTGGCGCTGACCCTGGAGGAGGACGCCGACGTGGCCGGGATCTGGCGGCGCGTGCGTTCGGAGGCCATCACCAACCTGCGGGGCGCCCTCGAACTCGACCAGGTGCCCGCGGTCATCCGGATGTCCATGACCGCCCCCGCCAGGAACCCCCGGCGCAGCCTGGCCTGAGGGACCCCGTGGAACGAGGGAGGGGGCGGCGCGAGAGGCGCCGCCCCCTCCGTGTCGGCCGGGATCATGTCGGTCGGTGGAGCGTGGGGCTACTGCCAGGCGGCGATGATCGTGTCAGGGTCCTCGAGTTCGAACGCCTCCTCGGGCTCGGCGGAGCCGTCGGTGGGGGCCCGGTACCAACTCGACCCGCCGCTCTCCGGTGTGGAGCGGAAGAGGACTTCGGTGCGGTCGGGGGAGAGAAGGAAGTTCTCGTTGTACCGAGGGCCTTCAGGGATGAGCGTGCGGTCGACGGGAAGGTACTCGTCGTTGAAGGTGAAGAGGTCCCTCTCCTCCTCCGGCTCGGTGTGCTCCGCCAACAGGTCCTCGGTGAACTCCCAGATCGACAGCTCGTTGTCCCCCAGGAGCAGGGTGTTCTCGTCGATGAACTGGGGCGGGGCGGCCACTTCCAGGTTCACCTCGTAGTGGCGCAGGTCAGCGATACCGCCCGTGATGAGGTCGGGGTTGTCGGCGAGGGCCGTCTCGATGTCGATGAAGGTCAGCACGGTCGAGGACCCGGTGTGGTCCGCGTAGAGCAGGGTCTCGCCGTCCGGGGACTCCAGAAGGCTCGCGTCCATCGCGCTGCCTGAGGCCGGGGGCGTCAAGGGGCCCTGGACGGCGATGCCGCTCTCGGGCAGGACGGACAGCGACCCGCAGTGATCGGATCCCTCACAGGTGCCGAGGTCGTTGACCTCTCCGGAGTGCAGGTCCATGGCCTGGACGTCACCCTCGTCGGCGCTGGGGTCATATGCCACGAAGAGGATGCGCTCGTTCACCGCGTCGTACACCGGGTGTCGGTAGTCGATGGGGACGCCGAAGTCGGAGACCTCCTGTTCGGGAGCCAGGGTGGTGAGGGCGCCCTCCTCGGACATCACTCCGAAGGTCGACACGGTGTTGCCGTTGACCTCTTCGCTGTAGACGCGCAGGAGCAGGTGTTCGTGGGGGGACACACTGATCAGCGCTCCGCTGCAGGCGTCGAACTCCCGGTCGTGGTTCAGTTCCTCGACGTCCGGGGCCCGGCCGTGGCCGAGGGCTTCGGAGGTCTCCGCGGCGACCAGTTCGCTGGTGAAGGTCAGCGTGGAGATCCTGGTGCCGTCATCAGCGGAGTAGAGGGTGAAGACACCGTCGTAGCCGTCACAGTCTCTGGTGATGAGTCCGGATTCGGTGATGGAGGGCTGCTCCGGGGTCTCCTCGGCCCCTTCTTCGGTGGAGGCGCCCGCCTGGTTCTCGTCGGAGGATCCACCCTCTCCGTCGGAGCCGCCGCAGGCGGAGAGCAACAGGGTCAACGCGGCCGCGGGGGCGAGCGCGCGGATAACGGGGGAAATGGTTCTGGAGGTCACGGGCGAAATCTATCCCACTCGCGGAGGGTGGGAATTCGGGGAGTTCTGGGAATGACAGTGAGAATGGCCATGCGTTTCCCGCGAGAATCGGCTTGAAACAGGAGTATTCGGAGGCGGCACAGGCCGGAACGACCCACCTGGGGACCGGTGGCCGGTTGTGGCCAGGTGGGTGCCCTCAGGAGTTATCGCCAGCCGATGACCGTCGAGACGTTCCCGGGCATCCCGGGCAGCTCCTCCGGTGCGCCGGATCCGTCCGTGGGCACCCTGTACCAGCTGGCCGGACCGCTCTGGGGCTGGTTGCGGAAGAGGATCTCGGCGCCGTCCGGGGAAAGCACGACGTGGGAGTTCTCCCCGTCGCCGTCGGGGGCCAGGGTCCGGTTGACCGGCAGGGGCTCCCACAGGTTCCGCGGCGTGGTGGCGTTCTCCTCCTCGTAGCCGGCGAGGGTGCTGTCGGAGAATTCCAGGACGCTCAGCACCTCGTCGTCGAAGAGCAGGGTGTTGGAGTCGAGGGCCTGAACGGTGCCGCTGGCGTCCACGTCCACCTCGGTCGTGCGGTCCCGGTTGAGGAAGTTGAGGGTCAGGTCGACCACGTCGGAGTCGGCCTGGTCCCCGATGTCGAAGAAGGACAGACCCAGGTCGTTGCTCTGGACCACCGTCGAGCCGTCGAGGACCACTGCCATCGGAGTGCTCTGGCCGTCGTCGATGGCGACTCGGTCGAGCCCCGGCATGATCGTGAGGTTCTCGCAGACCTGCTGACTGTCACAGGTGCCGAGGTCGGTGAACTCCCCGCTCTCCAGGTCGAGGGCCTGGACGGTGTCCTCGCCCTCGCCGGTCTCCGTCACGAAGACGATCCTGTCCCCTTCCGGATCGGCCACGGGGTGGACGTGGTCGGCCGGGGCGTCGGCCCCGGACTCCTCGTGGTCGGGGCTGAGCGCCGTGAACGTGCCGTCCTCGGCCATGACCCCGAACCCCGTGACGGCGACGCCGTCGACCCTCTCCTCGAAGGTGCCCAGGACGAGGCCGCGTTCGGGGAACAGCGACGGAGCGCCCGTGTCGCACGAGGTCTCCAGGGAGACGCTCCGCGCGTCCACCGCACGGCCGTGGGTGAGGTCGTCCGACTCGGCGTGGACGGCCTCGGCGGTGTCGAACCGGACGCTGGTGATCTCCTGGGCGTCCTCGGCGGAGTGGAGGGTGAACTCCAGCCAGCCGGACTCGGGCTGGCACGCCGCGGTGAGGATGCCGGGGTCGGCCAGGGAGTTCGACCCCGTGGACCTCTCCCTGGAGGGGCCGCCCTCCTCGGTGTCCGGTGCCTCCGTTTCCTCGGAGGCACCCTCCTCGGTCTCCGTGGAGGCGGGTTCCTCCGCCCTGAGAAGGCCGCAGCCGGAGAGCAACAGGGCCAGCGCGGCCGCGGGGGCGAGCGCTCGGACGGCAGGGGGAATGGTTCTGGAGGTCACGGCCGAAATCTATACCACCCTCGCGCCGGGGGAATTGCCGGAGTGCGGAAAATGGCGGTGGGGCCGTCACGTGTTTCTCGCGGGAGCGACCTGGAAGAGGTGGAACGGGTGGTTATCCGGGCTCGAATCGCCGGGTCGTGCTGCGGTGGCCGGAAGTGGCCAGAAAGGGGGCGAGTCTGGTGGCGAGCAGAGCTCAAGCCACCAGACCCGGGGTGACGGCCGACGAGGGCGAGCGGGTGGGAGCTCGAGCCCGGTCGTCGACCGTGCCCTCCGTACAACCAGGGAACGAACCAGGACATTCCCGGCACACGGTCAGCACTCGATGACGTTGACGGCGAGGCCGCCGCGGCTGGTCTCCTTGTACTTGTCGTGCATGTCGCGCCCGGTGTCACGCATGGTCCTGATGACCTTGTCGAGGCTCACGAAGTGGCTGCCGTCGCCGCGCAACGCCATCCGGGTGGCGCTGATCGCCTTGACCGAGGCGAGCGCGTTGCGTTCGATACAGGGGATCTGCACCAGGCCGCCGATGGGGTCGCAGGTCAGACCCAGGTTGTGTTCCATGGCGATCTCGGCCGCGTTCTCCACCTGCGCCGGGGAACCGCCCAGGACCTCGGCCAGGCCCGCCGCCGCCATGGAGGAGGCCGAACCCACCTCGCCCTGACACCCCACCTCGGCGCCGGAGATCGACGCGTTCTGCTTGAACAGTATGCCGATCGCCGCTGCCGTCAGCAGGAAGCGCACCACACCGTCGTCGCCCGCGCCCGGGCTGAAGTGCAGGTAGTAGTGCAGGACCGCCGGGACGATACCGGCCGCGCCGTTGGTCGGCGCGGTCACCACGCGGCCCCCCGCGGCGTTCTCCTCGTTGACCGCGAGGGCGTACAGCGTGATCCAGTCACTGCCGCGCATCGGGTCCGGGTCCACGTGGGTGGGTGCGAGCAGGCCGTGCTCGTCGCAGTTGCCGCCGAGCTGGCGGTAGAGCCGGTGGGCCCGGCGCGGCACCTTCAGGCCCCCGGGCAGACTGCCCTCGGTGGACACACCGCGACGTACGCACTGGCGCATCGCCGCCCAGACCTCCAGCAGCTCCTCCCGGATCTGCTCCGGGGTGCGCCCGAAGGCCTGCTCGTTGGCCAGCATCAGCGCACTGATGGACATGCCGGTCTGCTCACACAGCTCCAGCAGTTCCTCGGCGGAGGAGAAGGGGTGGGGCAGGACGGTGTCGTCGGCCTTGATCCGGTCGGCGCCCGCGGCTCTCTCGTCCACGACGAAGCCGCCGCCCACCGAGTAGTACACCTTCGCGGCCACCTCGGCACCCGTGTGGTCGAACGCCAGGAAGCGCATCCCGTTGGGGTGGTCGGGCAGGCTCTCCTTACGGCGGAAGTCGACGTCGACGGCCGGGTCGAAGTCCACCGCCGGGCCGTCCGGGCCGCCAAGGAGGAGTCTTCGGTCCGAACGGACCCCCTCCACCAGGCGGGGGACGGCGTCCACGTCCACACCCTCCGGCGTGTGCCCCATCAGCCCCAGGACCACGGCGGTGTCACTGCCGTGCCCCTTGCCGGTGAGCGCCAGTGAGCCGTACAGCTCCACCCGCACGTGGGTCACGCGCGAGAGGAGTTCCTCGGAGCGCAGGCCGGACACGAACGTCCGGGCCGCCTTCATCGGGCCGACGGTGTGGGAACTCGACGGTCCGATACCGATCTTGAACAGGTCGAAGACGCTGATGGCCATGGCTGTCCTCCTCGTTGAGCACAGGGATGGGGCCGTGGTGACCGGCGCCGTGTGGGCCCGCGCGGCCCACACGGCGGAGACTGCTACAGGTTCGGGTAGAGCGGACGCTTCGCGGCCAGAGCGCTGACCCGGTCGCGCAGGGCGGCCTCGTCGAACTCGGGCTTGAGCGCCTCGGCGATGACGTCGGCGACCTCGGTGAAGTCACCCTCGTCGAACCCGCGCGTGGCCAGGGCCGGGGTACCGATCCGCAGACCCGACGTCACCATCGGCGGCCTGGGGTCGTTCGGGACCGCGTTGCGGTTGACCGTGATCCCGACGGAGTGCAGCCGGTCCTCGGCCTCCTGGCCGTTGAGCTGCGAGTCGACCAGGTCCACCAGGACCAGGTGGACGTCCGTGCCGCCGGTCAGGACCTTGACCCCGACCTTCGCCGAGTCCGGCTGGGTGAGCCGCTCGGCGAGGATGCGGGCACCCGCCACCGTGCGGCGCTGGCGGTCGGCGAAGCCCTCGCTCGCGGCGACCTTGAACGAGACCGCCTTGGCCGCGATCACGTGCTCCAGCGGGCCGCCCTGCATGCCGGGGAAGACCGCGGAGTTGATCTTCTTGGCCAGCTCGGCCTTGGACAGGATCATGCCGCCACGCGGGCCGCCGAGGGTCTTGTGGGTCGTGGTGGTGACCACGTCGGCGAACGGCACCGGGTTCGGGTGCAGTCCGGCCGCGACCAGACCGGCGAAGTGCGCCATGTCCACCATGAGCAGGGCGCCGACCTCGTCGGCGATCTCGCGGAACCTCGCGAAGTCGAGGTGGCGCGGGTAGGCGGACCAGCCCGCGACGATCATCTTCGGCTGGTGCTCCTTGGCCAGGGCGGCGACCTCGTCGTAGTCGACGGTGCCGTCCTCGTCGCGCACGTGGTAGGCCACGGCGTTCAGGATCTTGCCGGAGTAGTTGATCCGCATGCCGTGGGTCAGGTGCCCGCCGTGGGCGAGGTCCAGGCCCAGGATGGTGTCACCCGGCTTGAGCAGCGCGAAGTACACGGCCGTGTTGGCCTGCGCGCCCGAGTGCGGCTGCACGTTCGCGTGCTCGGCGCCGAACAGCTCCTTGGCGCGGTCGATCGCCAGCTGCTCGACGACGTCGACGTGCTCGCAGCCGCCGTAGTAGCGGCGGCCGGGGTAGCCCTCGGCGTACTTGTTGGTCAGGACGGTGCCCTGGGCCTCCAGAACCGCCTGGGGGGCGAAGTTCTCGGAGGCGATCATCTCCAGGGTGTCGCGCTGGCGCGCCAGTTCGGCGTCGACCGCGGCCGACACCTCGGGGTCCAGCTCGCCCAGAGTCTGGTTGAGAAGGTTGTCGCTGGTCATGCTAGTTCTCGCCTTCGGTCAGCTTGGTGTACTCCTCGGCGGAGAGCAGGTCCGCGGGCTCCTCGGAAACGCGCACCCTGAACAGCCAGCCACCCTCGAAGGGGTCGGAGTTGATGGTCTCCGGGGCGTCCTCGAGCGCCTCGTTGACCTCCACGACCTCTCCGGTGACGGGGGAGTAGATGTCGCTGACGGATTTGGTGGACTCCACCTCGCCCGCGGTCTCACCGGCGGTGACGTCGTCGCCGACCGAGGGGGTCTCGACGAAGACGATGTCACCCAGCGACTCGGCCGCGTACGCCGTGATCCCGACGGTGGCGATCCCGTCCCTGACCGCGATCCACTCGTGTTTGGCGGTGTAACCCAGCTCCGTGGGAACGCTCACTTCAACTCTCCTTGGAGGTGTTCCATTTGTCTGCCGTGCGCCCGTACGGCGACCCGGCCCGGCCTACGCCTGGCCACACCCCGTCCGTACCGGTCCCTCGTGGGGATCCGGCCGTGCGGGGCGTGCAGGTTCTCGGGTCCGCCCGGAGGCGGCCCCGCTTCCTACGACTGCCGCTTGTAGAACGGCAGCTCGACCACGTCGACTTCCTCGCCCCGCCCGCGCACGTCCACGGTGAACGTGCCGGTCGCGGTGTCGAGGTCGCCGTCCACGTAGGCCATGGCGATGGGGCGGCCCAGGGTGGGGGAGGGGGCGCCACTGCTGGTGACTCCGATGACCGTGCCGTCGCGCAGCACGTCCTGGCCCTTGCGGAGAGGGCGGCGGCCACGGGAGACGAGGCCGATCAGGCGCCGCTCGCGAGCGGTGCGCGAGGCCTCCTCGAGCGCGGCGCGGCCCACGAAGTCACCGGGTTTGTCGAGCTTGACCACGCGGCCCAGCCCGGCGTCGAAGGGGGTCAGCCCGGCGTTGAGCTCCTGGCCGTAGAGCGGCATGCCGGCCTCCATACGGAGGGTGTCACGGGAGGAGAGCCCGGCCGGGACCAGCCCGTGCGGTGCGCCCTCGGCCATGAGGGCGGCCCAGACCTCGGGCGCGCGGTCGGCGGGCCGGACGAAGATCTCGAACCCGTCCTCACCGGTGTAGCCGGTGCGGGCGAGCAGGACGGGGACCCCGGCGACGGTGTGCTCGTAGCCCGCGTAGTAGCGGATGTCGTCCAGGTCGGCGTCGGTGAGAGGGGCGAGGATCTCCACCGCGCGCGGGCCCTGGATCGCGATGAGCGAGTAGTCGGCGGACTCGTCGGCGACCTCGACGTCGAAGCCGGAGGCCCGCTCGGCCAGGGTGGAGGCGACCACGGGCACGTTGGCCGCGTTGGCCACGACCAGGTACTCCTGCTCGCCGAGCCGGTAGACGATGAGGTCGTCCAGGACGCCGCCGTCCTCGGCGGTGATCATGGTGTAGCGGGCGCGGCCCACCTTGACCTTGGACAGGAAGCCGACCAGCGCGTGGTCGAGGGCCTCTGCGGCCTGGGGGCCGGTCAGCCGGATCTCGCCCATGTGGGAGAGGTCGAAGAGCCCGGCGGCCTCACGGACGGCGGTGTGCTCCGCGGTCTCGCTGCTGTAGCGGAGGGGCATCAGCCATCCGGCGAAGTCGACGAGCGTCGCCCCGGCCTCTTCGTGGGTCTTGTGCAGCGCGGTGAGGCGCGGCGCGGTCGCGGACTCTGACATGGGCACTCCCGAGAGGATGGGTGTCGTGCGTAAGGCGTTGCCATCCTCCCCCTCTGTCATGGGTGCCTGAGAGCTTCACCGCGCGCTCGGCGTGGTTTGCACCTTCGGCGAGGGAACGTGTCCCTGCTTTCCAGAGTGGTCTCGCCCGTACGGTCCGCTGTGCCTGAGAGGTTGTCTTCGGGGAGGGATTGCTCCTTCGGCGGCCCACGCTGGATACGCGGACACTCTCCCGTACGGGGTCAGCAACACGCTCAGCCTAGCAGCGGCGAACTGGGGCGCCCAAGACTGCCCGGGTGCTCGTGGACGACCGGGACGCCCATGCCCGGACGCTTGGGGACGACCTTCGCGACACGGTCGCCGGAGGCGGCCAAGCGGGGTGTGTGACCACCGGGCATGCCCTAGCTTTGTGGGTGGACGTTCCCGCGGACAGCCTGTGGAGGAGACGAGTGCGTACCGACACCGAACACGCTCCCGGGAGGTCCGGGCGTGCCACCGGCCGCTTCGCCCTCGGAGCCGCCGGTTGTGCCATCACCCTGTTCACCGGGGCGGCCTGCGCGACGACGGACGAGCCGGAGCCCGCGCAGGGCACGGTCGGCAACCCCGTCCAGCTGGGCGACGTGCAGACCGTGGAGCGTCACGACCTCGAGGCGGTCTTCGCCGAGGCCGGGGTGGACGGCACCTTCGTGCTCTTCGACGCCGGTGACCGGTCCGCCGTCGTGGTGAACCTGGACGAGGCGGGCGAGCGCGCCGTGCCCGCGTCCACCTTCAAGCTGCCGAACACGCTGATCGCCCTCCAGACCGGTGAGGTGTCCGACGTGGACGACGTGATCTCGCCCGAGGCCGGCGACGACCTGAGTCTGCGCGAGGCCCTGCCCACCTCCGACGTCCCGGTGCACCAGGAGGTCGTCGACCGGATCGGGTTCGACCGGATGTCCACCTGGGTGGACCGGTTCGACTACGGCAACCGGAACGTCGGCGAGGAGGGGGCGATGGACCGGTTCTGGCTGGAGGGTCCCCTGGAGATCTCCGCGATGGAGCAGGCCACCTTCGTCGCCGAACTCGCCCGCGAGGAACTGCCCGTGGACGTCGAGCACCAGCGAGCCCTGCGTGAGCTGCTGTTGGTCGAGGAGGGTCCCGAGCACCAGCTGTTCGGCCGGACCGGCCTGGGCGTGGACGTGGACCCGGTGCCCGGCTGGTGGGTGGGCTGGGTCGAGCGTGGCTCCGAACTGCACACGTTCGCGCTGCGTCTGGAGGTCGAGGACCAGGAGGACGCGGAGCTGCGCGAGTCGCTGGGCCGTGAACTGCTGGTCGCCCTGGACATCCTTCCGGCGGCCTGACGCGTCCGTTCCGCGACCCGCGACCCGCGGGCCCGACTAGGGGTCCTCGGGCGAGCGGAGCTGGATCGGGACCGAACGCACGAAGCGCTGTTCGGAGTCGGTCACCCCGCCCATGAACTTGAACGTGCGCAGCGTCATCCGGCGGTCGGCGATGCGCAGTCCCGGCAGCTCCTCCAACAGTCTGCGCTCCACACGGGTGAGGTCGGGGGCGTCGCGCAGCCACAGGATGAACAGGGTGTTCTCCGGGCCCGCGATGGTCGTGCACAGCCGGACCTCGGGGATGCGTTCCCCCAGGTCGGGCACGCCGTCCAGAACCTCGGGTTCCACCGTTCCCCACAGGGTGGCGGCGCTCGGCCAGCCCATGTGCGCGCGGGAGATGTCGCAGCGCAGCCCGAGGAGGCCGTCGCGCAGCAACCGGTTGATCCGGCGCGCGGCCGTGGTGGGCGCGATGTCCAGCCGTTCGGCGATGGCCTGGTAGCCCAGTCGCGCGTCCGCGCACAGCAGGTCCACGATGCTCTGGTCCAGCTCGGTGACGCGTTCGCTGCCCCCCGGGTCGCGCACCCTGGGGGAGAGGGCGCGCAGTCGGCGCCGCTGCCCCGGTGAAAGGGCGCGGACCTGCCACAGGTAGGCCTCCCGGGGGACCTCGGTGACCACGTGCACCCGGTAGGAGACCACGTCGGGGATGCCACCCACCCAGTTGAGCAGGTAGTCCGCCAGCCCTCCTCCCGGCACCACGGTGAGCATGAGCTGGTGGGACCCGGCCACGAACTGGATGCTCAGGGTGTCGCGGTCCTCGGCCAGCGCCGCCGCGACCCGCTCCACCGATCCGTTGCGGCAGCTCAGCTCCACGTAACTGAGGTACCGACGGGCCATCACGCGGCGGCGGGGGAACGCGGCTATGCGCGCCAGCCCCTCGTCTTCCAACCGCTTCCACCGGCGGGCCAGCGTGGTGGGGTCCGCGTCCAGGACCGGCCCGAGCTCGGCCCAGGTGGCCCTGGGCGCCAGCTGGAGCGCGTTGATCAGGGACAGGTCGAACTCGTTGGGCATGCTCGATCCCTGCAAAATCCACCTCCTCCGTAGCTGTTCCCGGCGATTTCCGCAGGTTACCGGAGGATCCACGTAGGTTTCCGCAAGATCAGAAGCGCGGCCCCGAGCCGCGAGTCCGTTGGATTGCGCACCGTCGCGTCCGGGTGTCCGCCTCGCGGCACCAGGGACCCGGTGCGATGAGAAAGGTGGCGTCGATGACCTCGGCTGGCAGGACCCTCGTGGTCCGCGACGGAACCGTGATCGACGGGACCGGGGAGGGGCCCCAGCGCCACCGGTCCCTCATCCTGCGCGACGGCCGGATCGACTGGATCGGCCCCACCGACCAGACACCGCACGTCGGCGAGCCGCACCGGGTGGTCGACGCGGCCGGGGGCACGATCCTGCCGGGATTCGTCGACACCCACGTGCACATGACCATGTCCGGCGACGGCATGAACCCCGCCGACCTGATCAACCAGCCTCCCCACTACGGCTACTTCACCGCCATCCCGCGCCTGAGGGCCACCCTCGACGCCGGGGTCACCAGCGTCCGCGACCTGGCCGGACTCGACCAGGCCGTGGTCCGTGCCGTCGACGAGGGCATCATCCCCGGTCCCCGCGTCACCACCGCCTACCGGGCCCTCGGCCCGACCGGCGGCCACGGCGACTTCCGCACCTGCTGCGGCTTCGACTACGGGGCGATCCTGGGACCGGACGGCGCCGTCTCGATCAACACCGACGGCCCCGCCGAGGCCCTGCGCGCCACCCGTGAGGTCATGCGCAAGGGCGCCGGGGTCATCAAGGTGATGGCCAGCGGAGGCGTGTGGAGTCCCCAGGACACCCCCTGGCACGACGGGCTCAACGTCGAGGAGATGTCCGTGATCGTGCGCGAGGCCGCCAGCCACGACATCCCCGTGGCCGCCCACGCCCAGAGCGCTCGCAGCATCCGCAACGCCCTCACCGCCGGGGTCACCAGCGTGGAGCACGGCTACGAGATCGACGAGCGGGGCATCCAGCTCATGCTGGACGGCGGTGCCTTCCTGGTGCCCACCCTCTCCACCGCCACCACCCCGCCCGACCCCGCGAAGTCGGCCGACTACGCGGTGGCCAAGAAGCTCAGGCTCCAGGAACACCTCAGCGAGAACATCACCGCCGCCGTCCGGGCCGGGGTCCGCGTGGCCCTCGGCACCGACTCGGGTATCTGCCCGCACGGCCGCAACCTGCGCGAACTCGCCCTGCTGGTGGAGCACGGCATGAGCCCCATGGGTGCCCTGCTCGCAGGGACCCGCGACGCCGCCGCGCTCCTCGGGCGGAGCGAGGAGATCGGCACCCTCGAACCCGGCAAGCGCGCCGACGTCGTCGTCTGTTCGGGAGACCCCCTCGCCGACATCACCCTGCTCGGTGATCCCGACAACGTCACCGTGGTCATCAAGGACGGTGCGGTCCACAAGGACACCACCGGAACCCGACCGGGCACCGCGAACTGACCAGGCCCCACCCGCCACCCCTTCGTCCCGGAGGTGACCCATGAGCACCCCACGCCCCAAGCTGGGCGGCGCAGTCGAGACGCGCCCCGGCTTCCTCACCCGCTCCCTCGACAACATCGAGCGCCTCGGTAACAGGATCCCCGACCCGTTCGTCCTCTTCCTGCTGCTCTTCGCGCTCGTCGCCGTCGCCTCCTCGGCCCTGTCGGCTCTGGGCGCCACCTACGTGGTGCCCGGCAGCGAGGACGGAGCCCAGGAGATCAGGGGCTTCTTCACCGCCGAGGGCCTCACCTGGCTCACCACCAACCTGGTCCCCAACTTCATCGGCTTCCCGCCCCTGGGCGTGGTGCTGACCATCCTGCTGGGCGTCGGCATCGCACAGCGGACCGGCCTGCTCAACACACTGGTCCGCCGGGCCTTCAGCGGCGCGCCCCAGTGGCTGCTCCCGTACGTGGCCGCCCTGGTCGCGGTCTCCGGCAGCATCATGAGCGACGCCGCGATGGTGGTCATCCCGCCGCTGGCCGCGATGGTTTTCAAGGCGGCCGGGCGCCACCCCGTCGCCGGTCTCCTCGGCTCCTTCGCCGCCGCCATGGCCGCGTTCAGCTGCAGCCCCTTCATCACGAGCACCGACGCGCTGCTCTCCGGCATCACCAACACCGCCGCCGCGTCGGTGGAGGGACTGGGCACCACCCACGTCAGCCCGATCTCCAACCACTTCCTCACCTTCACGATCGCGATCGTGCTGAGCGTCGTGGCCGGTTTCCTCATCGACCGCGTCCTCGAACCCGCCCTGGTACGGCGCGGGGTCAGCCGCGAGCAGACCGGTGCCGAGGACGGCGCGGCCGCTGGGACCGCCGAGGAGCGCCCCGACCTGAAGATGGACGCCGAGCTCACCCCGAGTGAGCGCGGCGGGATGCGCTGGGCCGGGATCGCCCTGGTCCTGACGGTCGTCGCGGTCCTGCTGGTCACCCTCCCGCCGGGCGCGCCCATGCGCAACGAGGACGGCGCGTTCCTGCCGGAGTCCCCGCTGCTCAGCTCCGTGGTCTTCCTGGTCTTCCTCACCCTGGCCGTGCCGGGAGTGGCCTACGGCCTGGCCACCCGGGCGATCCGGGGCGGGGCCGACGTCGCGCGGATGATGGGCCACACTGTGAAGGAGATGTCCGGCTTCGTCGTCCTGGCCTTCGTGATGGCGCAGTTCCTGGAGCTGTTCAACTGGACCGGCCTGTCCACGTGGATCGCGATCAAGGGCGCGGAGACGCTGGAGGCCACCGGGTTCACCGGGTTCGGGGCCATCCTCTGCTTCATCCTGCTGGCCTGGCTGATCAACTTCTTCATCATCTCCGGCTCCGCCCAGTGGGCCCTGTTCGCCGTGGTGTTCGTCCCGATGTTCGCCCTGCTCGGCTACGAGCCCGGCTTCGTCCAGGCGGCCTACCGGATCGGCGACTCCACCTCCAGCGTGCTCTCGCCGCTCAACCCGTACGTGATCATCGTCCTCGGCTTCCTGAAGTCCTACGAGCCCAAGGCGGGCATCGGCACCGTGATCGCGCGCTGCCTGCCCTTCTCGATGGTCTTCCTGGTCATGTGGGTCGCCGTCTTCGCGGTGTTCTACTTCGGTGGCCTGCCCATCGGCCCCGGCATGTACCCGCAGCTGTAGACCACGGGCCCGGGGGACCGGGCCCGCCATCCCGCCCGCACACCGACGTAAGGAGACCACCCATGACCGGCGCCAGGACCCTGTACCGGGACCTCACCCTCATCGACGGCACCGGAGCCGCCCCGGTCACCGACGCCGCCGTCCTGGTCGAGGACGGCCTGATCGCCTACGCCGGGCCCTCCGCGAACGCACCCGAGCCCCGACCCGAGGACACGGTGGAGAGCCTGGGTGGCCGCACCCTGCTGCCCGGGTTCATCGACACCCACGTGCACTTCGGGTTCTCCGACGGCCGAGCCCTGGCCACCAACAACGCGGACCTCTCCCGCAGCCTGCACGCCTTCGAGTCCGCCGAGCGGATGCGGGTCACTCTGGAAGCGGGCGTCACCGGCGCCCGTGACCTGGGCGGGGCCGACGCCGGGTTCCGTATCGCGCGGGAACGCGGTCTGATCCGGGGGCCGCGCCTGAGCATGGCGCTGCGCCTCATGAGCCACACCGGAGGCCACGCCGACTTCACGCTGCCCTCCGGAGCCAACCCGCACGACTGCGAGCACACCGCCGCCGAGATCGTCGACTCCCCGCAGGAGGCCCGGGTGGCCACCCGCAGGCTGGTCCGCGACGGCGCCGACGTCATCAAGGTGTGCGCCACCGGCGGGCTCTCCAGCCCCTCGGACGGCCCCACCGACGAGGGGATCACGGAGGAGGAAATCGCCGTGATCGTGGCCGAGACCGCCAAACACGGCGGTCGGCCGGTGGCGGCGCACGCCCAGGGTGCGGCGGGGATCAGGAACGCCGTGCGCGGCGGGGTGGCCAGCATCGAGCACGGCTACCTCATCGACGACGAGGGCATCGACCTCATGCTGGAGCGGGGCACCTTCCTCGTGCCGACCCTGACCACGTTCGACTTCGAGGACCGGGTCCACCTGATGACCCGGAAGGCGGTCGACACCAAGCGGGCCCTGGCCGAGGAGACCCACCGCCGGATCTCCCACGCGGTCAGCCGCGGCGTGCGGGTCGCGATGGGTACGGACGCCGGTATCTCCGAGCACGGCCGCAACCTGCGCGAACTCGCCCAGCTGGTGTCCGTGGGGCTGTCGCCCATGGAGGCGATCAAGGCGGGGACGAGCAACGCCGCGGAGCTGGTGGGCACCGCCGACACCACGGGCACGGTCGAGGCCGGTAAGTTCGCCGACCTCGTGGTGTGTGAGGGCGACCCCCTCGCCGACGTCTCACTGCTGGGTGACCGCGCCAACGTGGTGCTGGTCCTCCAGGGCGGCGAGGTCGTCAAGGACACCCGGGCCTGACCCGGCGACCGGCCGACCCGGTCCTCCCACTCTGGGGGACAGGGCCGGGCCCGGCACACCGTTCTCGTGCCGGGCCCAGCGTGTGTCGGGATCAGGCGGCGTTCTTGCGGCGCTGGCGGACCGCCTCGGCCAGGTTCTCCAGGACGCCCTCGGTGGTCTCCCAGCTCATGCACTTGTCGGTGATGGACTGGCCGTAGGTGAGCTGGTCCGGGTCGCCCAGCTTCTGGGCGCCCTCCACGATGAAGCTCTCCAGCATGACGCCGACGATCCCCTTCTGACCCTCGGCGACCTGGGCGGCGATCTCCCGGGCCACGCCCGCCTGGCGGACGTGGTCCTTGCCGCTGTTGGCGTGGCTGGCGTCGATCATCAGGCGGCGCGGCAGCTTGGAGCCCTCGATCACGTCCAGGGCGGAGGCCACCGACGCAGGGTCGTGGTTGGGGCCGCTGCGCCCGCCGCGCAGGATCACGTGGCAGTCCGGGTTGCCCTCGGTGACCACGACCGAACCGGCGCCGGCCGGGTCCACGCCGAAGAACGTGTGGGAGGCGGCGGCCGCCCCGACGGCGTCCACGGCCACCTGCACGTCGCCGTCGGTGCCGTTCTTGAAGCCGACCGGGGTGCTCAGACCGCTGCTGAGCTGGCGGTGCACCTGGCTCTCCGTGGTGCGGGCGCCGATGGCGCCCCAGGAGACCACGTCGGCGATGTACTGCGGGGTGATCGGGTCGAGGAACTCGGTCCCGGCGGGCAGCCCGAGGGCGTTGATGTCGATCAGCAGCTCACGGGCGGTGCGCAGGCCACGGTGCACGTCGTAGGTGTCGTCCAGGCCCGGGTCGTTGATCAGGCCCTTCCAGCCCACCGTGGTGCGCGGCTTCTCGAAGTACACGCGCATGACCACGCACAGCTCGTCGCTGACCGAAGGGACGAGGTCGCGCAGGCGACGCGCGTAGTCCAGGGCCGACTCGGTGTCGTGCACCGAGCAGGGACCGACGACGACCAGGAGGCGGTCGTCGGCGCCGTCCAGCACCCGCTTGACCTCGGCGCGCGAGCTCTCCACGAGGGCGGTGCTCTCCTCGCTCATGGGGAGCTCGGCGAGCAGGTCCTGGGGGGCGATGAGCGGTTTGTAGCTCGCCACCCGTGTGTCGTTGGTGCTCGTCATCGTCTCCCCTGGTCCCGTCACGTCGATCGCCTGGCGACAGATGCTCGTGCCGCACCTTGACCGTAGCGCGGTCCGGCGGGGCGGACACGGTCGCGGTGGAATTCGACGTGCAAACCCGGGATGGGAAAGGCCACACCAGCGCATTTCGCGGGAAGTCGTCCCAACCAGCGAGACACAATGGCCCCGGCTGCCATTCCCGCCGGGTGCCCCGAGCGCCCGGGGGATCAGTCCTTCAGCCCGGGGAGGTCCTCCTCCCAGTACTCGCGCGGGTTGCGCACCCCGTCGGCGACCGTGCCGCGCTCGGTCTCGGCGCGGCGCAGCCGGACCCGCCTGATCTTGCCGGAGGCGGTCTTGGGCAGGTCGGCGAACTCCAGGCGGCGGACCCTCTTGTGCGGGGAGAGGCGGCTCCTCGCGTACTCCATGATGGCGCGGGCGGTCAGGGCGTCCGGTGCCACGCCCTCGGCGAGGGTCACGTACGCCTTGGCCACCGAGAGCCGCAGCGGGTCCGGTGACGGCACGACCGCGGCCTCGGCCACGTATTCGTGCTCCACCAGAACGCTTTCCAGCTCGAATGGTGAGATGCGGTAATCCGAGGCCTTGAACACGTCGTCGGATCGGCCGATATAGGTAATGGAGCCGCGCGAATCCCGCGTGGCGATGTCGCCCGTGCGGTACAGCCCGAGCCGCGTCACGTCCCGGGTGGTGTCCGGGGCGTCCGCGTAGCCGCGCATCACGCCCACGGGATCGTCGCTCATGTCCACGCAGATCTCGCCGGTGTCGGAGGGCCTCGCCGTCTCCGGGTCGACCAGGACCACGTCGTAGCCGGGCATGGGACGTCCCATGGACCCACGGGCCACCTCCTGGCCGGGGCCGTTGCCGACGAGCAGGGTGGTCTCGGTCTGCCCGAACCCGTCCCGCACGGTGAGCCCCCAGGCCTCACGGACGTAGTCCACGATCTGCGGATTGAGCGGTTCCCCCGCCGCCACCACCTCGCGCAGCGGCACCTTCCACGCGGTCAGGTCCGCCTGGACCAGCATCCGCCAGACCGTGGGCGGCGCGCACATCGTGTGCGCCCCGCACCGCACCGCCGCGTCCAGCAGGGTCGCCGGATCGAACCGTTCCTGGTTGACCACCAGCACCGTGGCCTCCGCGTTCCACGGCGCGAACACGCTGCTGTAGGCGTGCTTGGCCCAGCCGGGCGCGGACACGTTCAGGTGCACGTCCCCGGGCCGGACCCCCAGCCAGTACATGGTGGACAGGTGCCCCACCGGGTAGGAGCTCTGGGTGTGGGTGACCAGCTTGGGGCGCGCCGTGGTGCCGGAGGTGAAGTACAGCAGGAGCGGGTCGTCGGGGCCGGTGGGTCTGGGCTGGGTGAACTCCAGGCCGGAGTGCTCCGAGTCCGGGTAGCTGAGCCATCCGTCCATGTAGCCCACGCAGATCCGGGTCCAGTGGCCGCGCAGGTGCTCGAACCGCTCGGTCTGCTCCGGCGAACACACCACGTGCGCGACCTCGCCCCGGTCCAGCCGGTCCACCAGGTCGGCCTCGGACAGGTTCGTGGCGGTCGGGGTGATCACCGCGCCCAGCTTCACGGCGGCGAGCATGATCTCCCACAGCTCGACCTGGTTGCCGAGCATGAGCATGATGCGATCGCCCGGGTGCACCCCCTGGCCGATCAGCCAGTTCGCCACCTGGTTGGAGCGTTCGGACAGCTGGCGGTAGGTGTGGTGGGCCTCGGTCCCGTCCTCCTCCACCAGCCACAGCGCCGTGCGGTCCGGTCGGGTGGCGGCCACGTGGTCGAAGTGGTCCAGCGCCCAGTTGAACCGTTCCGGCCTGGGCCAGGTGAACTCCCGGTGGGCCGTCTCCTGGTCCTCCCGGTGCTCTAGGAGCAGGTCCCGCGCGGCGCGGAACTCCCGTGCCCCCTCGGTCATCTCGTGCGACATCGAAGGCCTCCGGTTCGGGGGCGGCGCGCCGGGCGCACCGCCACGGGCTCCCGACCACCGCAGGGGTGGCGGGACGAGGTGTGCCCCTGCGGTTCTACCCGGAACGGGACATCCCGACCCATCACCACCGCCGCTTCGGTCCGGATCGGGCGGCACGGGGGCCCGGGGACGGGGGGTGTCCGTTCGCGACCGGCGCCCTAGGATGGTCTCCCATGGAGGAACTGCACGGACACCACGCCATCTGGCGCTTCGACGAGGAGACGGTGCGCATCGGTTTCGGCACCGGTCGCAGGGTGCCGGCCCTGTTCAGGGCACTGGGACACTGCTCCGTCCCGTTGAGCGCCGTGCACGACGTGGAGTTCGATCCGGGGGATCGCAAGCAGGGGTGGCGGGTCCGGCTGCGCCTGTTGGAGGGGGCCGACCCCTACGCGCCTCTGGAGACCGTCGGCGCCGGTGGAGCCTCCACGCCGCTGGTTCTGACCGGCCCGCACGAACGGGAGCTGGTCGCCGAGTACTGCGCCGACCGGATCACCGAGTCGGCCCGCTACGCCCGCGAGACCCTCACGGGCCCGCTCGACCCCGCCCAGGTCGCCAGGGCCCTGGTGGTCGGCCTGCCCTACCAGGCGCGCACCGGGGAGGGCTCGGTCTCCTTCGACGGCGATCGGGTACGCCTGGTGTGGGACGGCTGGATGGCCAGCACCGCCAAGGGACAGGAGAAGTCGCGCGATTTCCCCCTCTCCGAGATCGAGTCCCTTCAGTGGTTCCCCCAGCGCGACTTCGACGAGGGCTTCCTCCGGGTCGTGCTGCGCGGGGTGACCATGCCCGAGGCCTCCGGTCTGGAGAACGACTTCTTCACGCTTGCCTCGCACGGCCTCAAGGGCAGCGAGGAGAGCCTGTTGATGGCCGCCACCGTCAACACCCACATCGCCCTGGCCAGGGGGGAGACCGCCGACGAACCGGCGGCCCGAGCCCCCGAGTTGGAGGCGGCGCCCCCCGCAGAGGGCAGCGACGAGATCTTCGCCAAGATCCGCGAGCTCGGCAGCCTCCACGCCGAGGGGCTGCTGACCGACAGCGAGTTCAGCAACAAGAAGGCCGAACTCCTCGACCGGCTCTGACCGGGAACCACCCAGCCACGAACACCACGAAAGGGCCACGCCTTGCGCACCTTGTACCCGCCCATCGAGCCCTACGACTCGGGCACGCTCGACGTCGGCGACGGACACCGCGTCTACTGGGAGCTGTGCGGGAACCCGACGGGCAAGCCTGTGGTGTTCCTGCACGGCGGCCCGGGCGGCGGCTGCACCCCCGACCACCGTCGGCTCTTCGATCCGGAGCGGTACCGCATCCTCCTGTTCGACCAGCGCAACTGCGGCCGGTCCACCCCGCACGCCAGCCGGATGGACGCCGACCTGTCCACCAACACCACGTGGTCGCTGGTCGAGGACATCGAGCGGCTGCGCGAGATGATCGGCGTGGACGCCTGGCAGGTCTTCGGCGGTTCGTGGGGCAGCTGCCTGGCCCTGGCCTACGCCCAGAAGCACCCCGAGCGCGTCACCGAGCTGATCGTGCGCGGCATCTTCACCCTGCGCGACCAGGAGCTGCGCTGGTTCTACCAGGAGGGCGCCTCGAACCTCTTCCCGGACCTGTGGGACTCCTACCTGGAGCCCATCCCGGAGGAGGAGCGGGACGACCTGATCAGTGCCTACGCCCGCCGCCTGGAGTCCCCGGACCGTGAGGTGCGCCTGGAAGCGGCCCGGGCGTGGAGCGTGTGGGAGGGCTCGACGATCACGCTGCGGCCCAACCCGGCGCTGCGGGAGCACCACGCCGACGAGGACTACGCGCTGGCCTTCGCGCGGATCGAGAACCACTACTTCCACAACAGGGGATTCCTCAGCCCCGAGCAGCTCATCAAGGGTGCCGAGATCATCCGGCACATCCCCGGCGTGATCATCCAGGGGCGCTACGACGTGTGCACACCGGTGCGTACCGCCTACGACCTGCACCGTGCCTGGCCGGAGGCGGACTTCCACATCGTCGACGACGCGGGCCACGCCTTCAGTGAGCCCGGCATCCTCGACCTCCTCATCGAGGCCACGGACCGCTTCGCCAAGTAGCGGGTGGGGTCGCGCCCGGCCGGGCGCGACCCCACGCCCCAGTAGCGGTACGGGACGGAGCAGTCGGTGCGTTCGCCGGTCCCGCCCGGACAGCCACAGCGGGGCGGCCGGGAGCGGCGATCGTTGCCGGGGCGCAGGGAGGGCGGGTGCGTCCGGCCCGTGGACCGAGCGGTGCCCCCGGTCCTCGTCGATGTCCCGGTCGTCCGTGCTCGTGTCGTCCGTACCCACCTCCCACACCGTTGCCGTTCCGCAAACAGGTGTTGGGTGTGGCGGCGGTCGCGTTGGGCTGGTTCTCCTCCGGCCGGAAGAGGTCCCGGGAGAAGCCACCGGCGACGCGGCGGGGTGTGGCTAGGGTGTTGCCACCCGCAGACCCCAAGGGCCCACGGCCCAGGAGAGAAGGACGACATGCGAGTAGAGGTCGACTACGACCAGTGCGAGAGCAACGCCCTGTGCATGGCCGCCGCCCCCGAGGTGTTCGAGGTCAGGGATGACGACTTCCTCTACCTCCTGACCGAGGAGCCGGGCGAGGAACTCCGCGAGAGCGTCCTCAGGGCGGAGCGCCTGTGCCCCAAACGAGCCGTCACCGTGACGGGGTGACCCCCGCGGCGGCCAGCGCCTCGTCCCAGGTGGTGGGCTTCTCCAGCAGGCCGCGGTAGCGCATGGTGCGTGGGGTGGAGCGCAGACCCAGCACACCGGTGAGCATCCCCCCACGCCCCAGGAACGCGACGAACTTTCGGTCCTCCGGTGACCCGTGCACGAAGCTGACCTGATCGGCGGGCGCGCCCTGCCCGAGGAGCTGAATCTTCTTCCGGTACTGGTCCGACCAGAAATAGGGCACCGGGGTGAACGGTGTCCGCCCCGATCCGGCGAGCAGGTTGCGGGCGGCCGCCTCGCCCTGCTCGCTCGCGTTGGTCCAGTGCTCCAGCCGAATCCGACCGCCGAAGCGCGGGTGCGGCCAGTTGGCCAGGTCCCCGACCGCGTACACGTTCGGCACCGAGGTCGCGGAGTACTCGTCGCACACCACCGAGCCGTCGTCGAACAGCTCGACCCCCGAACCGCGCAGCCACTCGGTGTTCAGGTGCACGCCGACACCGGCCACCACCAGGGAGGCGTCGATGGCGGAGCCGTCCGCCAATCGGACCCGCTCCACCCGTCCCGCGCCCTCGAACCCGCTCACACCCACACCGAGGCGCACGTCCACGCCGTTCTCCCTGTGCAGGTCGGTGAGGACCCCTCCGATCCGGGGGTCGACCACCCGGGTCAACGGAGTGGGCGCCGCCTCGATCAGTGTGACCTCCATGCCCACGGCTCGGGCGCTGGCGGCCACCTCGGCGCCGACGAACCCGGCACCGACCACCACCAGGTGCCCGGAGGAGTCGAAGGCCGCCCGGACCGCCTCGGCGTCGTCCAGGGTGCGCAGGACGTGCACGCCCGCCAGGTCGGTGTCCGGGCGCCGCGCCCGCGCCCCGGTGGCCACGATCAGCCCGTCGTAGCGCAGCGAATCCCGCTCGCCAGGCCCCTCCACACGCACCTCCCGTGCGGCGGTGTCCAGTCCGACCACCCGGGTGCTGGGCCGGAAGTCCAGGTCCAGGCCGTCGATGACGGAGTCCTCACGCAGTCGGAGCGCGCGGTGTCCGACCAGCCAGCCCGGGTCGCCGCCGGTCGGCTCCAGACCCACACCGGTCAGGGCCTCCTTGGACAGCGGAGGCCGGGAGTAGGGCCGGTGGGCCTCCTCCCCGACCAGGGTCAGGCGCCCCTCGTACCCTCGCTCACGCAGGGCCTCGGCCGCGTGCAGGCCAGCCATGCCCGCACCGGCGATGACGATCTCGTTCAGGGTGTCCGACACCGATCTCTCCTTCAGTCGTCCCGTTGTCCCGGGTCCCGCGCACCACGTCCCGCCCTCCGCCCGGCGCTCTCCTGCCCGTCCCGGTCCCAAGGGCGCCGAACACCGGCCGAGGCGCCAGCGGAGCGGGGGCTACAGGGCCCGCACCTCGCCGACGGTCGCCCCGCCGCCGCTCACGGGGGTGGTCAGGCGGTCGCCCACCGGGCTCACGTCCACGCCCAGGGCACGCAGGGCGGTCAGCCCGACGGCCACGCGCGAACGCTCCTGGGCGTCACCATCGCTGATCTTGACCGCGACGGTCTCGCCGGTGGGCGCGTTGAGCACGAGCACGCCGTCCGCGCCGATCTTGGAGACCAGGCCGGGCATCCGGGTCATGAGGTCGGTGTCGACGCGCTCGGGGCCCGACACGTACTCGGGGTGCGCGCTCATCGCCTCGATGATGTCGTGCTCGTGTGTGCCCTCCGGAGACAGGCGCATCCCCTGGACGCCCCGGGCCAGACCGGCGAGGGTCACGGCCAGCTGGGGCGCGCCACAGCCGTCGACGGCGGTGTGCGCGATGGTCTCCCCGCACATGTCCTCGATGGCCTCGCGCACCAGCAGCTGGAGGGGGTGCTCCGGGTCGAGGTAGTCGTCGGTGCTCCAACCCCCGGCCACACAGGCGGCGAGCATGCCCGCGTGCTTGCCGGAACAGTTCATGTACCGGGACTCGGGCTCGCGCCCCGCGGCGACGAAGGCCCGGCGTGCGGTGGGGGAGCCGGGGGAGTCGGGCGGGCACTGGAGGGCGTCGGTGGTCAGCCCGACGGAGGTCAGGATCCGCTCGGCCTCGGCGGCGTGGAACTCCTCACCGCCGTGGCTGCCCGCCGCGATCGCGAGGGAGGGGCCGGTCAGTTCGGCGCCCGCGCGCAGCATGGCCAGCGCCTGGAAGGGCTTGGCGGACGAGCGGGGGAACATGGGGTCGTGTACGGGGCCGCGCGCGTAGGCGATCTCACCTTCGGCGGACAGACCGATCACCGCTCCGTAGTGCACGCCCTCGCGCATCCCGGACCGGACGACCTCGGCCAGGGGGGCGTAGCTGGGCAGCGGTGACTGGTTCATGCGGCTTCTCCTCGCCGTTGAGGCTGTGCGGTGAGTGCCCGTTGGCGCCGGGCACGCGTCAAAACGTACACACCCCCCTCCTTCTTCCCGTCCGCCGGTGTGCCGTCCGTGAACCCCCACGCCGTGGGGCGGCCGGTGTCGGGCACGGGCAGTAGGGTCGTGAACCGACGTTGATCGACCACAGGGAGTAGGGACAGACGATGGGAACGCTGCGGACGGGCGCACTGACCCGGAGAAGGGTCGGCATGCGAGCGGCGGACCTGGAGTACGCGGTACTCGACGTCGAGACGACCGGGCTCGACCCGCGCGAGGGCGCGCGGCTGGTCGAGATCGCCGTGGTGCGGGTGCGCGGGGACGGCACCCTCGTGGAGGAGTTCAGCACACTGGTGGACCCGCGGGCGCCCGTCAGCGGTCAGGAGTTCCACGGGATCGGCGAGGGGGACGTCATCGGTGCCCCGCGCGCGGAGTCGATCGTGCCCCGTATCGCCCAGCTGCTCTCCGGCGCCGTGGTGGTCTGCCACAACCTGGACTTCGAGGAGCGCTTCCTCTCCTCCGAACTGGTGCCCGCAGGGCTGCCGCGCGGCCTCTCGGGGCTGTGCACGCTGCGCGCCCTGCGCTCCCAGCTGGATCTGCCGCGCTACTCGCTGCCGCGCGCCACCCACCTGCTGAGCGGGGAGTGGCCCACCGGTCAGCACACGGCGCTCGGCGACGCGCGTGCGTGCGCCCGGCTGCTCGTGGAGATGATCGCGAACGCTCCGGGCGAGCTGCGCTACACCGGCCCGGAGCCCCGCCTCCTCCGGGTCGACGTGTCCCCGGACGAGGACGCGCTCCTGGAGGAGCCGGTGCGCTGGAAGCCCCGGACCACTCCCTTGCCCGGTGGCCTGGACCCCCTGAACACCTGGAACGCGCGCTGGCGCGGCTCCGAGCTGGACGCGGCGCTGTGCGGAGGCGCCTTCCGCGCCACGGAGCGCGTGGTCGCGGAGTCCGCCGCGCGGCGAGGGTCCCGGCTGCGGAGCCGGGTGGCCGCGGTCGCGGCGGTGACCGGAGGGATCGCGGCCACCGTCGCGGGCGGGCTGCTGGTGCGTATGGCCGGAGGGCGCGGCGGCCCCGGGGGCCGCTCGAACTGAACCGGCCGGCCGAGCAGGCCGAACCCGGCCGGTTCGGCCAGCCGGTTCAGTTCGGTCAGAGTCCGGACAGGCTGAGGAAGAACGCCACGATCAGCGCGCTTCCGCCGACCGCCGTGAACAGGGCGCGTCCCTGTTCGGTCAGCCGGGCGGAGACCAGACACACCCGCGGGGGCACGCTGGTCCGCTGGGCGGTGGCGACCCCACCGGCGGAGCGTGGATCGGGCAGGCGTCCGGGCACGAAGCGGGGCACCTTGTTGAAGAGGGCGATCGACACCAGGGTGGCGCCGAAGGCGATCAGTGTGAGGGACACGAGAGGAGGGCCTAACTGAACTCGGCGGCGGTCGGATGGGGACGCCCGGGTGGGGATCGGGCAGTGCGGGTCGTTCCCCGCCTCCGTCGCTTCATGCAGTGGGGCGCTGGCCGCTAACGGCCAGCATCCGATTAGAACCGGACCCTTATTACCGAGGGTGTTTCACTCGGAACTCTGAGTGTTCTCCGGGGTGGTCGAGGGCAGGATCGTGTCCACCGTTTCGGTCCTCACGCCGAGGGCGCGGAGCACGAAACGGGTCACCAGAGCGTGCGTCCCGTCGATGTCGACCTCACCGTTGACCAGTGGCAGTCGCTGCGAGCCCACCATGGACAACGTCAGCCCCGCGACGCGTTCGGAGGGCAGGCGGTCGAACTCACCCGCGGCGGTGCCCTCCTCCAGGATCTCGGTGAGCAGGCGCTGCATGGGGGCCACGTGCGCGGCCAGTGCCTGGTAGGCGTCGGGCCCCAGGCTGGCGCCCAGCTCGGCGGCGGGCGGGTGCGGGTGCGCGACGATGCCTTCCAGCTGGAGGCGGACGAAGGCTGACAGGCGGCGGGCGGCCGAGACCCCCGAGGGGAGCTCGCGTTTGTAGCGTTCGACGAACGCGGTGCTGACCTGCTCGGTGAAGGCCAGGAGCAGCGCGGGCTTGTCCGGGAAGTAGTTGTACAACGCGGTGCGGGTGATGCCCGCCGCGTTGGCCACGTCGGTCATGGAGATGCGGTCGATCCCCTGTGACCTGGTCAGCTCCTCGACGGCGTCCATGATGCGCTCCCGTGTGCGGGCACGGTGAGCGGCGATGGTCGGAGCCGTGATCTTGGGCATGACTCCTATGGTGGCACGCCAGGGGAGTGCCGAACGTTCCCCGAGGCGCGGCCGGGGGACGCGGGCGCGGGTCAGGCGTACCGCCTGCCGAGGTCGGCGAGGACCTCGGTGTTGAGCTGGTAGGCCAGCCGGGTCTCCCGGACGAGGAAGTCGGCGGTGCGTTCGTCGAGTTCCAGGGAGTCGAGGCGCTCGCGGTACCCGGTGCGGAACCTGGGCAGGCTGCCGAGGGAGTCGAAGACGTAGAAGGCCACGCCCGCGTCGTCGGTGAGGCCGTACGCCCCGGCCGCGATCCGCCGGATGAACTGTCCGCCGGAGACGTCTCCCAGGTAGCGGGTGTAGTGGTGCGCGACGAAGCCCGCCGGGTGGTCGGCCATCTGCTCGATGCGGGCCACGTAGGTGCGGGTGGCCGGGGTCGGGGCGACGCTGTCGCGCCAGTCGGCGCCGAGCAGGTGCGCGAGGTCGGTCTCCAGTGCGGGGACGCGTTCCAGTTCGGGGTAGTGGAACCGGCCCGCCACGGGGTCGCCGACCAGCTCGCGGCCGACCCGCTCGAGTGCGACGTAGGCGAAGTAGTGCTGGGCGACCATCGCGGTGTAGCCGTCGAGGGGGAGTTCGCCCTCGGTGAGGGCCTTGGTGAAGCCGTGGTGTTCGGCAGTCGCGTGGTCGTTCCAGGTGGCGGCCTTCAGCCTCGCGGAGAACGGTTCGGCGGTGGGGTCCGCCGTGGGGGCCTCGACCGTGGCGCTCATCGTCACCTTCACCTCTCTTTCCGGGATCTTTATGACATGATGTCATTTAGGTGGCTCGGGTTGTCAAGATCGATACGACACTCTGTCAGAAAAAATGTGACACAACGCCCACTGGAAGTGTCCTGTGTCACAGTCTTCACGTGCTTTCACACACGCACCCGCACGCGCTGACCACCTGCGCGACCCCCGAGCCACGCCGGGCCGCCCGCCCCGCTCGACCCTTGCGACACGCGCGCACGAGGGAGGTTCCGCCTCCCGGCGTTGGATGTGTCTCGTCTCGTCCGCTGGTCAACTGGTCGCCGGGGCGTTTATCGTTTGGGTGTCGTGCGGTCCGAACCACCGGTCGGACCCGAGGTGTCCGCCTCGGAACCCGGAGTGACTGACCCCCACGGCACAGTGGACCTTGAGGCGATGAGTGGATACCAGGAGAACAGGGCACGATCACGCGACAGTGATCGGCGACGACGCGGCCCGAGCCGCCGACGGCGCTGCGACAGACGGCAGCGCCGCCCTGGGTGACGACACCGTCCTGGACGACCGGGTGGAGGCTGCTGTCGAATCAGTTGACGTCCTGCTGATCGAAGACGACCCCGGCGACGCCTTCCTCGCCGAGGAACTCCTCGCGGACACCGCACTGGCCACCAGGATCACCTGGGTCTCCACGCTCGCGGCCGCCCGAGAACACCTCAACGGCTTCCGCGGCTGCGTGCTGCTGGACCTCAACCTCCCCGACGGGCACGGCCTCGGCCTCCTGCACGAGGTCCTCGAGGGCGCTCCCTCGGCTGCGGTCGTGGTCTTCACCGGCCTCGACGACGAACACGAGGGCATCGCCGCGGTCGCCGCGGGCGCCCAGGACTACCTGGTCAAGGGCCAGGTGGACGGCTCCCTGCTGGCCCGCAGCCTGCGCTACTCCCTGGAGCGGCGCCGCGCCGACGAGAACGCCCGCCAGCTGCGCGAGGCCCGCATGCGCGCCCGAGAGAACATGCGCCTGGAACGCGGACTGCTGCCCCAGGTCCTGCTCGACGCCTCACCCCTGAGCCACCGCGCCTACTATCGGCCCGGCCGTAAACGCGCCCTGGTCGGCGGCGACTTCTACGACGCCGTCGAGAAGGACGGCACCACCCACGTCATCATCGGCGACGTCAGCGGCCACGGCCCCGACGAGGCGGCGCTCGGCGTCAGCCTGCGCATCGCCTGGCGCACCCTGGTCATGAGCGGGGTCGCCGAGGAGCGCGTCCTGCCGAACCTGGAGGACCTCCTGGTGAGCGAGCGCGCACAGGAGGAGATGTACGCGACGCTGTGCATGATCAGCCTCGACACGGGCAGCGACCGCGCCCGCGTACGCGTCCTCGGACACCCGCCGCCCATGATCGTCACGGACGGGGTCGCCGAGGAGATCCAGGCCGCCCCGCAGCCTCCCCTGGGCGTCTTCCCCGTCGACCAGGACGAGTCGACCGAGGTGGTCCTGCCCAAGGGCTCCAGCATGCTCTTCTACACCGACGGCCTGGTCGACGCCTACGACGGCGGGCCGCCCGCCCGTCTGGAGGTCGCGGGCCTGAGGCGGATGGTGAACGGGGTCCTCAGCCAGGGCGTGGCCCTGTACAACCTGCCCGAACACCTGGTGGACGAGGCCGAACGCAGTAACGGAGGCCCGCTCCAGGACGACGTGGCGATGCTGCTCATCAACCACGGAGAGCCGGAGTGAGCCCCACCGGGGAGGAACACCACGCCATGGACACCGAGTCCCGGACCACGGACGCCCAGGACGAGGAGGCCGAACGGGGGGAGGAGTCCCGCACCTCCGTCGGCGGAGCACCCTTCGTGAACGCCTCCCCGCGCGAGCGCGTCCACTCCAGCCGCCACTCCTGGAGCCTGCGCCGCAGGGTCACCAGCCTCCTGACGGTGGTCGCCGTCGTCCTTGTGGTGGCCGTCTCGGTCATCACCCTCGCGGCCTTCCAGGCCAGGGACTCCCTGGTGCTCCAGGTCGACTCCCTGACCCCCGGCCTGAGCACCGTCGAGCAGACCCGCTCGGCCTACCTCAGCCAGGACCACGCCCTGCGCGGCTACATCCTCACCGGTGACCGCGACTTCCTCCAGCCCTTCGTCGAGCAGCGCATGTCGCTCGCCGAGCACCGGAGCGCCCTGGCCACCCTGGCCGAGGAGAACCCGGACATAGCGCCCAAGGTCAACGAGCTCATCGAGGCCGGTGACGTCTGGAGCGAGGAGTTCGCCGAACCCGTCCTGGAGGAGGTCCGCAGCGGCGAGACCCCCACCCAGGAGGACCTCCAGCGCGGGCGCGTGCTCTTCCTGGAGCTCAACCGGGCCGCGGACGCGACCACCAACTACCTCGCCAACGAGATCCAGGAGGCCCAGAGCGGCCTGACCCTGGCCACCCAACAGGTCGTGGCGCTGCTGGTGCTCGTCGGCCTGGTGGTGGTGTTCCTGTCGGTGTTCCTGTGGGTCATGCTCCAGCAGTGGGTGCTGCGCCCCCTGGAAGAGCTGGCCGGGCACATGCGCCAGGTCTCCGAGGGCTACTACGCCCACCGCATCTCCCTGCACGGGCCGCCCGAGATCGTCCAGCTCGGCCAGGACGTGGACGCCATGCGCGAGCGCATCGTGCAGGACCTGGACGAGGTGGCCTCGGCGCGCCGCAAGCTCCAGGAACAGTCCACCCTGCTCGAGCAGCAGACCGAGGAGCTGCGGCGGTCCAACCTGGAGCTGGAGCAGTTCGCCTACGTCGCCTCGCACGACCTCCAGGAACCGCTGCGCAAGGTGGCCAGCTTCTGCCAGCTGCTCCAGCGCCGCTACCACGGTCAGCTGGACGAGCGCGCCGACTCCTACATCGACTTCGCGGTCGAGGGCGCCAAGCGCATGCAGACCCTCATCAACGACCTGCTGGCCTTCTCGCGGGTCGGGCGGACGAAGAACTTCGCCCCGGTCGACCTCAACGTGGCCCTGGACGACGCCCTGAGCAGTCTGGAGACACGTCTGGAGGAGGTGGGCGCGGAGATCTCCGGCGATCCCCTGCCCACCGTCCAGGGTGACCGCACCCTGCTCACCCAGGTGTTCTTCAACCTGGTGGGCAACGCCGTCAAGTTCCGGGGCGAGGACGCACCCGAGGTGCGCCTGAGCGTCGAACGCCAGGGCGACGAGTGGGTCTTCTGCTGTGCGGACAACGGCATCGGTATCGAACCGCAGTACGCCGAGCGAATCTTCGTCATCTTCCAGCGCCTGCACACCAGGGAGAAGTACACCGGCACCGGCATCGGCCTGGCCATGTGCAAGAAGATCGTGGAGTTCCACGGCGGCCGCATGTGGCTCGACACCGGCGCCGAGACCCCCGAAGGGGCCGAAACCACCGACGACGCGGACTCCGGACGGACCGGAACCCGCATATGCTGGACCCTGCCCGTAGACACCGAGGCGGAGAAGGAAGAGTCGGTTGCCGTGGAGGGAACCGAACCGACCGACGACGTCGATAGCGGAGTACAGGGCACCGAGGTCGCCGAGCCCGCCCCCACGGACGAGGCACCGACGGCCACACGAGAGTTCGGCGGCACCGAGCCGGAGACCGAGTCCCCCACGGGCCAAGAACCCGAGGGGGAACCGCGTCCCCTGCCCGGCGGCGCCGGCGGTACGGTTCCACCCGGTCACGGGGCGGGACCCGTATAGGGGTCAGGAAGCTTGAGCGAGGTCATGTTGGTGCATCCCATTGAGGTGCTGCTGGTCGAGGACGACCCCGGGGACGTCCTGATGACCAAGGAGGCTTTCGAGGAACACAAGCTGGGCAACCGCCTGCACGTGGTCTCGGACGGTGTCGAGGCGCTCCGCTTCCTGCGGCGTGAGGGCGAGTTCGCCGACGCCCCCCGGCCCCACCTGATCCTTCTCGACCTCAATCTGCCGCGCAAGGACGGCCGGGAGGTCCTGGAGGAGGTCAAGAACGACGACGACCTGGCGCACATCCCCGTCGTCGTGCTCACGACCTCGGAGGCGGAGGAGGACGTGCTGCGCAGTTACCGCCTGCACGCCAACGCCTACGTCCCCAAACCGGTGGACTTCGAGCAGTTCATCCGGGTGGTGCGGCAGATCGACGACTTCTTCGTGACCGTGGTGAGGCTCCCCAAGGGCTGAACCGAGAACGGACCGGGGACGGAACCGGCACTCACCGCGCCGGATCGGGTGGGTGTGGCGGTTTTTCGTTACGGTTGGGGCATGAGCCTGCCGGAACCGCGTGACCCCACTGGTCCCTACCGCGTCAGCGTCGTGTGTCTGGGCAACATCTGCCGATCGCCCATGGCCGAGAAGGTGCTCACCGCCGACCTCGAACGCGCCGGAATGAACGACCTCGTGCGGGTCGACAGCTCCGGCACGGGCGACTGGCACATCGGCGACGGGATGGACTCCCGCGCCTCGGCCACCCTGCGGGTACACGGGTACCTCACCCACCACACCGCCCGACAGTTCGACCCCGAGGACCTGGCCACCCGGGACCTCGTCCTGGCCATGGACCTGGACAACCTCGATGACCTGCGCCGGTTCGTCGACGAACGCGGAGCCGAACTGGGCTTCGACCCGGCCCGGCTGCGTCTGTTCCGCTCCTTCGCGCCCGGCGGCGGCCCCAACCCGGAGGTCCCCGACCCCTACTACGGCGGGGACGACGGGTTCACCGCCGTGCTGAACATGGTCGAGGCCTCGTCCAAGGGCCTCACAGGGGAACTCGTCACCCGGTTGCGGGGCTAGTCGCATGGAGAGGGAGCCGATCGTGCGGTCCTTCGGGGGCACCGGCGACGGGCCGGGAAGACCGGGCCGTGACCCGCAGACCGGCACCCTCGCCGACCGGGTCGCGGCGCTGCTGGACACCGAGGTCCGCCGCGCCGCCAAGGCCGGGACCAGCCACGACTGGACCCTGTCCTACGTCGAACTGGCCGACGGCACCCGGCTGTTCGTGAAGTCCCAGTCACGCGGGCCCGAACCGGTCGGCGCCCTGGCAGCCGAGGCCCGCGGCCTGGAGTGGCTCGGCCGGTGCTTCGGCTCTCCGGTGATCCAGCCACTGGGCTGGGCCGAACGCCTGCTCGTCCTGCCCCTGGTGGAGCAGGACGAGCCCACGCCCGCCGCCGCCGAACGGCTCGGCCGACAGCTCGCCGGGACTCACCTGACCGGGGCGGACGCCTTCGGCGCTGACTGGCCCGGCTACATCGGTCCGCTGCCGTTGGACAACACGCCCGCCCGGCACTGGCCGCGCTTCTACGCCGAACAGCGGCTGCGCCCCTACCTGCGCCAGGCACTGGACCAAGGGGCGCTCACGCCCACCGACGCCCGCGCGATCGAGCGCGTGGTCGACTCCGTCGAGGAGCTGGCGGGGGAACCCGAACCGCCCGCGCGCATCCACGGGGACCTGTGGAGCGGCAACGTGCTGTGGCGCACCCGCGACGCGGTGCTCATCGACCCGGCCGCGCACGGCGGCCACCGTGAGGCCGACCTGGCGATGCTGGCGCTGTTCGGCCTGCCCCACCTGGACCGGGTCCGCGACGCGTACAACGAGGTCGCCCCGCTCTCGGCCGGGTGGCGCGGCCGGGTGGCCCTGCACCAGCTGCACCCGCTCCTCGTGCACGTGTGCCTCTTCGGCGCCGCCTACCGGACCACCGCGCTGGAGGCCGCGCGGACCGCCGTCCGCTCCACCTGACGCCCGTGGGCGGTGCCCAGGGCCGTCACCGTCGCCCGGCGGGGCGGGTCCGACCGCCCGGCAGGTCCGACGGAGCCGTACATTGGGGGCATGGCTGACGCACCCACCAGCCCTGATCAGGGCGCCTCCGGACACGACGGACCCGAGCTGCACGTGGCCCTGGTCGGCTACGGCAAGGGCGGTGAGGTCTTCCACGCGCCGCTCATCGACGCCGTACCCGGACTACGCCTGTCCGCCGTGGTCACCGGCTCCGCCGATCGCGCCCGGGCCGCGCGGGAGCGCTATCCGTGGGTCACCGTGTACGCCACCGCCGCCGACCTGTGGGCCGACGCCGGGCGCTACGAGATCGCGGTCGTCAGTACCCCCAACGACACCCACGCGCCGCTCGCGCGGGCCGCGCTGGAGGCGGGGCTGGCCGTGGTCGTGGACAAGCCCTTCGCGCTGACCGCGCACCAGGCCCGGGAACTCACCGACCTCGCCGACAAGCTCGGCCACGTGCTCACCGTCTACCAGAACCGTCGCTGGGACGCGGACTTCCTCACCCTGTGGCAGCTGATCGAGGAGGGCAGTCTGGGACGGGTGCACCGCTTCGAGTCGCGGTTCGAGCGCTGGCGGCCCGAACCCAAGGGGAGCTGGCGCGAGACCGGGGGCGTGGACGCGGGAGCGGGGCTGCTGTACGACCTCGGCCCGCACCTGATCGACCAGGCGGTCAACCTGTTCGGTCCGGTGGCCACCGTCTACGCGGAGATCGACGCCCGCCGCGCGGGTGTGAACGCCGACGACGACGTGTTCCTGTCCCTGGGGCACGAGCGGGGGACCCGCTCCCACCTGTGGATGAGCGCCCTCAGCGCGCAGACCGGCCCCCGGTTCAGGGTCCTCGGCGACGAGGCCGCCTTCACCAGCCACGGCCTGGACGGCCAGGAGGCCCGGCTGACCGCGGGGGAGCGCCCGGACACCGCGGACTGGGGCGTGGTGCCCCGAGAGGACTGGGGCCTCCTCGGCGCGGACGGCCGGACCGAACCGGTGCCCAGCGCACGCGGCGCCTACCCGGAGTTCTACGCCGGGGTCCGTGACGCCGTGGGCGAGGGTGAGCCACTGCCGGTGGACCTGCACGAGGTCATCCACGGACTGGAGGTCATCGAGGCGGCCCGCCGTGCCGCCCGGACCGGATCCGTGGTGCGCCTGCCAGCCAGCTGACCGGCTCCCGAACCCTCGCCTTGGCCCTATGTTGGAGTGCAGGGTTTTCCACATCGAAGGAGCAGCGCCGTGGCCCAGGTCCTCGTGGTCGCCGATGACCTCACCGGAGCCAACGCCACCGGCGCACGGTTCGCCCGCACCGGTATGCGTGTGGCGACGGTGACCCCCGAGCACGTCAGCCGGGTCGCCGGGGACTACGACGTGGTGGTCGCCAACCTCGACAGCAGACACGTCCCCGCCGAACAGGCGGCGGACCTCGTCACCGACGTGGTCGAGGCCGTGTGGCCCGTGGGTCTGGTGGTCAAGCGCACCGACACCACGCTGCGCGGCAACGTCGGCGCGGAGATCGAGGCCACCTACGCGGCCGTTCGCGAGCGCCTGCCCGCCGGAACCCGTGTCCGGGTGCTGTTCGCCCCGGCCTTCCCCGGTTCCGGCCGCATCACCGAGGACGGCGTGCAACTGCTCGACGGGGTGCCGCTGGAACGCAGCGAGCTGGCCCTTGACCCCCTCTGCCCGATGACCACCAGCGTGGTCTCGGACATCCTCCGGTCCCAGAGCGACCTCGCCGTGCGCCACGTGCCCCTGAGACGGATCACCAAGGAGATGCTCACCGCCGAACTCCTTGCCGGGGACGAGCCGATCGTGCTCTGCGACGCCAGCACCGAGCAGCACCTCACGGACATCGCCGAGGCCGCGGCCGCCGCCCACCACGCCGAGGGGATCGTCTGGGTGGCGGTGGACCCCGGTCCCACCGGGGCCCTGCTCGCCTACGCCCTGCGCCTGCGCGGCCAGGCCGGTTCGCGGGGACCCCTCCTCGCCGTGGCGGGGAGCAGCACCGACCTCACCCGCCGCCAGCTCGCCACGGTCGCCCGCACCGGCGCGGTCCGGTTCGTGGACCTGGACGCCGTGGCGCTCAGTGATCCCGACAGCGACCACGCCGACCAGGTGGCGAGCGAGCTCACCGACCACCTGTCCTCTTCCGGCTTTCCCGAACTCTGCGTGCTGAGGGTGGTCACCACCGCCGAGGGCGTTCGCGAACTGCCCGCGTACGCTCGGGCCGAGCTGCCCGGACGCGTCGCCCGCCTGGTGGCCGACGTCGTCAACGAGCTCGCCGACACGGTCGGGCCCCAGGCACTGCCCAGCGGCCTCTACCTGACCGGTGGCGATCTGACCGCCAGCCTGCTGGACGAACTCGACGTGCACGCCTTCGACGTGGGCGGGGAGATCGTCCCACTGGCAGTCCACGGCCACCTCAGCGGAGGCCCGCTCGACGGAACCCCCGTGGTGGCCAAGGGTGGCCTGGTGGGGGACGACATCACGCTGGTCGAGTGCCTGGCCAAACTGCGCCGGTCGGTTCAGGCGCGTCTCCACCAGGTGCACTCCGAGGTGTCGGAGCACGTGATTCCCACCGGCGGCCGCGAGCACTGAGGATGTTCGTGTCGCTCTGGTCCGGCTCCGAGGGCCGTGCGAACTGCGACTGACCTGCCGGGATGGAAGCGCAGGTCAACGACAGTGCTCCCCGCACGCGGGGCTGGTCGGGGCTGGTCGCGGCTGGGCGATGCGTCACAGCTGGACGAGGTGTTCCCCGAGTACGAGGCGACGACCCCACTCCCTCGCCCCCCTGGTCGCCGACGGCTCCACCCCGGCCCGGGAACACTCCGCCGACGAAGCTCCACCGGTCGGAGCCCGCGACCGGTGAACAGAGAAGGGGCGCGGTGCCACCTCTGCACCGCGCCCCGGTATGTGGGGCCGCCCTAGGACTCCGTGTCGATGTGGCTGGCGACCAGTTTCCCGAGCAGGTCAGCCAGGGTGTCGGGGGCCTCCAGCGGACCCATGTGGCCGAGCCCCGGGATGATGCGGACCTCCACCGGGTTCTGGACCAGACCGCCGACGTGCCGCGCGTGCCACGGGGGAGTCAGCTTGTCCTCCTCACCGCCCACCACGATGGTGGGCACCGCGATCTCCCGCACGGAATCGTCCAGGTGCAGCTGGGTGATGACGCGGCCCCACTCACTGCGGGGAACACTGGCGCACCCGTGGACGAGCCGGGCGCAGAGCCGTTTGGCGGCCGGGCTGCTCCTCTTCCCCATGACCAGGAACCGCAGCACGCTGGCGCTCCCGGCGTTGGCCGGTCCGAGGGGGAGCGGTGCGGTCAGGAAGGCCCTCGACCCGAGTCGCCCGAGCGCCCCCGGCAGCGGGATCGCGGTGGCCCGATCAGCCAGCTCCGTGCACCCGGTGTTGGTGAGGAGCACCGCCCCCACCTTCTCCTTGAAGGTCGCACGCGGCCCGGAGGCCATGACGGTCATCCCGCCCATGCTGTGCCCCGCGACCACAGCTTTCCGACCGGAGGGAACGGTGGCCTCCAGGACCGCGCACAGGTCGTCGGCCAGTTTCTCCGGCCCGTATCCCGCCCGGGTGAGGGGGGTCTGGCTGCGGCCGTGCCCGCGCTGGTCGTACAGGACCACGCGGAGGTCGGGGTCGAGGTCCCGCACCACGGGACCCCAGGAGGCCAGGGACGTCGACCAGCAGTGGGAGAACACCACGGTCGGCCCGTCCGCGGGACCGCGCACCTCCACGTGCAGCCGGGTGCCGTCCGCGGAGCGCACCCGGAGTTCCTGTGCCTGTCCCACGTGTCGTGTCGCCATGGGGGTCTGCCTCTCACTCGGGGGAAGTCAGGTCGGGTGGGCGCGGGGCCTCAGTCGTCGTCGAGGTCGATACGGGGGACGGCGAAGGGCGGCGTGCCCGAGCCGTTCACGGGGTGCCCGCCCCACAGGTTGGGGGTGTCCAGCCTGCCGACACCCTCGTGTCCGTCGGGGGTGCGCACGACGACTGTACGCGCACCCTGCTCGTAGGCCCTGGTGAGGCCGGGCTCCGGGGAGAGGCGTCCCTTCCACCGGTAGTCGCCGGTCAGCGGGGAGAAGTGCCCGGCGAAGTGCGCGCGGACCTCGAAGCTCTCCGCGTCCGAGTCGTTGGAGGCCTCCTGGAGCAACTGGACCGTCACCGTGCCCTGGTACTCCTCTTCCTCGTCGTCGAATCCGCTCATGTGGCCGCTCCTTCCGGGACCCGGCTCGGGCGCCGTCCGCCGGGGGCGCGGCGCAGGTCGTAGTTGTGCGGGTCGAACCAGCGGGTGCGCAGCGCGAAGTTCCAGGTGAAGGTGGGCCACAGCGTCGTGTTGCGGCCCTGCGCGTTCAGGTACCAGCTGTCGCAGCCGCCGGTCACCCACACGGTTCCCCGCATGGACCTGTGGACCATCTCGTTGTAGGCGCGCTGGGCCTCGGGTCGGGGCTCCAGGCGGTCGACCCGGTTCCTGCAGGCGAACTTGAGCGCCTGCATGGTGTAGCGGATCTGCGCCTCGATCATGAACACCTGAGAGGTGTGCCCCAGACCGGTGTTGGGCCCGGCCAGCACGAACGCGTTGGGGAAGCCGTTGACGGTGGTTCCCCGGAAGGCCTGGACGTCGGAGCCCCAGCGCTCGGCGAGGGACCGCCCCGAGGAGTCGTACAACCGGTGCGCGATGGGTGGGTCGGTGACCTGGAAGCCGGTGCCGAGGATGATCGTGTCCACCTCGTGCTCGGTCTCCCGGCCGGAGGAGTCCCGGGTGACCACGGAGTTCGCCCGGACCTCGACGATGCCGTCGGTGACCACGTCCACGTTGGGCCGCGCCAGCGCGGGGTAGTAGTCGTTGGACATCAGGATGCGCTTGCACCCGGCGCGGAAGGTCGGGGTGAGCTTGCGCCGCAGCTCGGGGTCCCTCACGCTGCGGTTGATGTTGGCCCGGCCGAGCCGCTCCACCACCCCGAGCAGCCTGGGGTTCTTCGCGAACCCGAGGATGTAGGTCTCGCGACCCCAGTAGATGCCCTTGCGGGCGATCTGCTGGGCGCCGGGGACGTTCCGGTAGAGCCAGCTCTCGGCCCGGGTGATGTCCCGGTCGTGGCGGAACATCACCCACGGGGCGGTGCGCTGGAACAGCGACAGCTTCCCCACGAGCGGCTGGATCCTCGGCACGAACTGGATCGCGGACGCACCGGTTCCGATCACCGCCACCTTGCGTCCGGTGAGGTCGTGGTCGTGGTCCCACTCGGCGGAGTGGAAGAGCCTGCCCTCGAAGGAGTCGAGGCCCTTGATGTCCGGGTAGGTGGGGTCGGCGAGCGGTCCCGCGCCGCTGACCAGGAACTGCGCGGTGACGGTGCCGCTGGAGGTCTCGATCCGCCAGCGGTTCTCCTCGGGCTCCCAACGGGCGGCCCGGACGTCGCTGTCGTGGCGCACGTGCCGGTCCACGCCGTGTTCACCGGCGACCCGCTTCATGTACTCCCAGATCTCCGGCTGAGGGGAGAAGGTGCGGCTCCAGTCCGGGTTGAGCGCGAAGGAGAAGGAGTACAGGTGCGAGGGGACGTCGCAGGCGGCTCCCGGGTAGGAGTTGTCGCGCCAGGTCCCGCCGATCCCGTCGGCCCGTTCGAGGATGACGAAGTCCCGGAGTCCGGCCTGCGTGAGGCGCACAGCCATGCCGATCCCGGCGAACCCGGAGCCGATGATGGCGACCCGGTAGTGCGGCACTGCTTCGGTCACGATGCTGTTCCCTTCGTACGGGCTCGGTGCGGCCCTGGACGCTGGTGTACCGACCGGTAAGTATGGGCCCCCGGAGAACGTGGCGCGTTACGTTCCCCGGGGGGAGGGGGTCGGGGGCTGAGCGCGTGGCGCGTTCGCTCTCAGCCCCCGACGCCGGGCCGCCGCCGGAAGACGTGGCGCGTTGCGCCTTCCGACGACGGTGTTCGGGGAGAGGTGGTCCTCTCGTGGGAGCCGTGGCACGGGGGCCACGGTGGTCGCGGGTGGGACCGGTCGGGACGGTACTACCGTCCGAGCAGCCCGGCCCTCTTCCAGAAGTACCGGCCCAGGCCCGTGATCGCACCCGCGGTGTCCAGCGTGTTGACCACCTTGCGGGCGGCCCACGTCTTGGTCTCCACCCAGTGCGGGTTGCCCTTCGCGACCCGGGAGGCCTCCTTCGGGTCCAGTCCGACCTGCTCGTAGACCTTCGGGTTGATGAGACGGGTCGCGGAGTAGTACGTGACCAGGCCCAGCACGATCCGGCTGTAGGCCTTGTTCAGGGCGCCGCGCTCGGGCCAGTCACGCTGGAACTCCTCGCGGGCGTACCGCATGTGGCGCGCCTCCTCGGTGACGTGGATGCGGGCCACGGAACGCACCAGGGGGAGGATCTGCTCGTCCGGGACCGCCTCGCGCTGGAGCTGGTCCAGGACCTCCTCCACGAAGAGCGCGCCCGCGAAGATCAACGGTCCGTGCGCGATCGCCTTGAACACGCGGCCGAGGTGGAAGGTGACCGGGTCGAGCCGGTGCGCCTCCCAGCCGAGCTTTTGCACCATCTTCGCGAACATGACCGTGTGGCGGCACTCGTCGGCGATCTCGGTGTAGGCGTACTGGACGTGGAGGCTCGTGGGGTCGTTGTGGTAGGCGTGCCGGACCAGCATCTGCATGAGGATCGTCTCGAACCAGATGCCGATGGTGGCGACGCTGGCGACCTCCAGCCGGGAGAGCTCCTTGCGCTTCTCGTCGCTGAGCTGGTCCCACAGGTGGGTGCCGTAGAGGGAGATGCGCTCGGGGCGGATCGCCCACATCTCGGGGTCCACGGGGGCGTCCCAGTCGATCTCGACCAGGGGGTCGAAGGAGGCCTTGGCGGAGCCGCGCAGGAGGCGCTTGGCGATGTCCTCGCGGTCGGTGATCTTCGGCTTGGCGACGACTTCGGCGGTCATCTCGTTCCTCCTCAGGAGGCGCTGGTCAGGGCGTGCGGGGAACTGTGGCGCGAATGGAGCCCCCGGGCGATCTCCGCGTCCGAGAAGGCGCCGTCGCTGAGGAGCAGGCCGAGCTGGAGCGACACGATCTGTTCGGTGGTTCCGGGGAAGTGCTTGGTCAGGTGCAGGGCGGCCGTCCCGAAGGCCGTGCAGGCGACGTCGCGGGGAGCGCGTCGGGCACCGGCGGCGCGGACCACCGTCATCACCGTGTCGCGCTCGGTCTCGGCGGGCACCAGGCCGTCGAGGGAGGCACCGGTGGCGCGGGAGCTCTCGTGGATGGGGGTGTCCACGTAGCCGGGGTAGACCGTGGTCACCCCGACATGCGTGCCGTACTCGGCGCGCAGGCTGTCCGCGTAGGCGGTCACCGCGCGCTTGGAGACCGTGTAGGCCCCGGCGAGCGGCAGCTGGAGGTTGGCCAGGAGCGAGGCGGTGACGATCACGCGGCCACGGCTGCGGAGCAGGGCGGGCATCGCGGCGGCGGTCACCCGCCAGGTGCCGAGGAGGTTGACCTCCAGCGCCTGGTGGGCATGGGTGTCGGGCAGGTGGCCGATGTCCACGGAGGGGCCGACCCCGGCGTAGTGGATGAGCAGGTCCAGGCTCCCGCCGAGCTGGTCGATCGCCTGGGCGACCCCCGCGCGCACCTGTTCGTCGTCGGTGATGTCGCAGGCGACGACGCCGGGGGCGGGCTTGCGGTCGATCCCGACGACGTTGACGCCGAGGTGGCGCAGGACCGCCACCGTGGCGCTGCCGAACGCACCGGAGGCACCGGTCACGATGGCGTTCTGGCCGGGCAGCCGACTCAGGTGGCGAGGCAAGGGGGCCGTCATGTGATCTCCTCCACAGTCATTGCCGGAACGTTACAACGAGCATTGTCACAATGCAATGGGTAGACACGGGAAATTTACTCACGAGTAAGGTCCGTGTTCCGGCGGTGTGGCAGGGGCTCGGAGGGGGCGTGCGGACACGCCGGGGGGCCGTGCGCGCGTGCGCACGGCCCCCCGGTGGAGGACGCCCGGTTCCGCGCTCGCCCTAGCGTCCGAGCAGCCCCGCCTTCCGCCAGAAGTACCGGCCCAGGCCGGAGATGGCCCCGGCCGTGTCGAGGGTCCTGACCACCTTGCGCGACAGCTCGGTCTTGCTGTCGATGAAGCGGGTGTTGCGGCGGGCCGCCCGCTGCGCCTCGCGGGGGTCGAGGCCGATGCTCTCGTAGACCCTCGCGTGGATCAGCCTGGTGGTCGCGTAGTAGGTGACCAGGCCCAGTACGAGCCGCGAGTAGGCCCGGTCCACGGCGCCGCGCCGCACCCAGTCCCGGTGGAACTCCTCACGGGCGTAGCGGATGTGGCGGGCCTCCTCGATCACGTGGATGCGGGAGGTGGCGCGCACGACCGGCTCGATGCTCTCGTCGTCGATCATCTCCCGCTGGAGCTGGTCGAGGATCTCCTCCACGAAGAGGGCGCCGGCGAAGATCAGCGGCCCGTGCGCGATCGCCTTGAAGAGGTTGCCCAGCAAGTGGGCGACCGGGTCCAGCCGGTACGCGCTGGACCCCAACCTCTCGATGGCCTTCGCGAACATGACCGTGTGGCGGCACTCGTCGGCGATCTCGGTGTAGGCGTACTGGACGTGGAGGGTCGTGGGGTCGTTGTGGTAGACGTGCCGGACCAGCATCTGCATGAGGATCGTCTCGAACCAGATGCCCGTGGCCATGGTGCTGGCCATCTCCAGCCGGGACAGCTTCCGGCGCTCGTCCTCGCTGAGGCGGCCCCACAGGTGCGTGCCGTAGAGGGAGACCCGCTCGGGGCGCATGCCCCACAGGTCCTCCAGGGGAGCCTCCCAGTCGATCTCCACCAGGGGGTCGAACGAGGCCTTGGCTGAGCCGCGCAGCAGGCGCTTGGCGATGTCCTCGCGGTCGGTGAGTTTCGGTGTCGGCGCGTTTCCCACGGACATGGGTCCCTCCAGGGGTTTCCGTGCCGGAGGCGCGCCGAACGGGCGGTTCGAGTGGTGTGACCCCGTTCACTCCGATCACCCAGAACGTTACAATCTCCGTTGTCATCGTTCAACGGCCCCGGGGAGCGGATTTACTGATGAGTACGGCACTCCGGGGTCTCTAGGCTGGGTTCCATGGCCGAATACCGCATTGACGAACTCGCCCGGCTCGCCGACACGACGGTGCGCAACGTCCGGGTGTACCAGGACCGAGGTCTCCTCGCCCCGCCCCGGCGCCAGGGCCGCGTGGGCATCTACTCCGAGGCGCATCTGGCACGTCTGCGGCTGATCGGCCAGCTCCTCCGTCGCGGCTACACCTTCGCCAACATCGGCGAGATGTTCCAGGTGTGGGAGCGCGGCGGCGACCTGTCCGAGATCCTCGGCTTCGAGTCCGCCGTCGGCGACGCCTGGAGCGACGAGATCGCGGACTACGTCGGCATGGGCGACCTCAAGGACCTGTTCGGCAAGGGGGTGACCCCCAGGACCATAAGGCGCGCCCTGGACCTCGGTGTGCTGGAGCGCGACGGACTGCGCTTCCGGGTGCCGAGCCCGCGCCTGCTGCACGCCGGCGTCGAGCTGGTCAAGCTGGGGATGAGCGTGGGGGCGGTGCTGGACATCGCGGAGAACCTGCGGGACAGGATCGGTGACGTCTCCGAACACATGGTCCGCCAGGTCTCCGACCACATCATCGCCGAGCACGCCCCCGGCACCGTGATCCAGAGCGAGGACGTCGCGAAGATCGCCGAGCTCATCCGTCAGGTGCGCCCCCTCGCCCAGCAGGCGGTGGACGCGGTCCTGGCCCAGGAGATGGCCCACCACCTCACCAACGTCATGGGCGACCACTTCGCCGTCGCCATGGAGCACCTCCGGAGCGAGGACCAGGCGACCCAGGACACCGACGGCCCCCACGGCCCCTGACCGGCACAGGGCCGACCCACTCCCGCCGGACCCGCTCTCCGGCCCCCTCGGGC